>VAZZ01000431.1 GCA_005884715.1 Alphaproteobacteria bacterium
CGCAACCCCCGCGAAAGCCCTTGCCTCATGGTAGGGGCTTTCATGCTTTCAGGGCGCGCCGGTCAGGCGGGCGATCTGCGGCAGAAAGCCCCATTCCATCAGCATCCAGGCAACTGCCGCTAGGGCGGCGAGCAATCCCAAGGGGATCAGGACAGGCCAGCGGGGCCGGGGCGCATAAACGATACGGGGCGCCCAGGGCGCCGTGCCAAGTGCGGGTGATGAAATAGACTCGCTGACTTCTTTCAAGAACGTGATCTCGATCATAACCGCCGTCAGGTCGTCACGCGCGCCGTACTCGAAGGCTGTAATAATGGCCGCAAGCCGATCGCCCTGTTCGAGTGCATGCGCAACCCAGCGCCAGCCAGGCGCAATATAGCCGATGTGACGATCGCGATGAAAGGCCGCGATAGTGAAGGGATCATACGGATTGTCGGCCTCGAGCCTGAGGTCGACGGGATCGCCTATGCTCACGTGACGGGCGATATACTGGGCGCGTCCGCCATATCCCAGTCCGACAATCATGACGGGATGGGATGGCGGCTCGTCCATCTAACGCCGTCCGGTCTTCCCCGCTTTCACTGCCTTGCGGACGCTTGGACCAGCGATCTTCTTCGCAATGCTCGGCGCCAGCCTGGCCTTGAATTTGCGCTCGACCGCCGTGAACTGGAAAGGCTCGCGCCCTAGCCATAGAAGCAGCGAAAGCAAATGCTCGACCGCCACAGGTGTCGAGCGCTCGAGCCGGAAAATGACCGTATGGTCACAACCAACCTCGCGGGCCAGATCACGTATGGTCAAACTTCGCGAGAGCCTTGCCGATTTCAATTCGGCGGCAACCGCTCCCCAGGCAAATGTCACCGGCGACCCGACGCGGGCACCTTTGGTTTTGCTCAATGTTTTTGTCTTCCGAGAGCTCAGCATTCTTCTCACCCAGCCGACCCCCTGAATTAATACTTACAACAACTGCGGCAGGTTTCAATCTATTTGGATATTTCTCATAACAGAAGAAAGATTTCATTGAAAAGTTACAAATTTGACCGGAACGGTAAATTCCAGCTCCTCTGGTTTGACCGGCGGTATCAGCACCGGCAGAGCGTAGCAATAATGTGACAGGCCGCCCGGCGGCATCGCCTCGTCATCGAGAAGATGCGATAACCTACCGATTTCATTACTATATCCCCGCCGCTTGACAGCGATATCGAATCTGACGGTGCGGACCGGCCACTTGCTGCCGTTGCTAACTCGCGCAAGGACAGGGGTCGCCATGGGACAGGTGGCCGGATTGAAACCTACAGCGATTGTCACTTTTTCCGCTTCCGCAAGCGTCCAGCTATTGCTCACACTCTCATAAAACGCCCAGCCGCCCAGCAAGAGCACTGCGGCGAGCAGGATATAGGCAGCGGCGCGGGGGAAAAATATCAGGGGAATCAGGAATACAATTGCAGCGATCAGCCAGGCCATCATCATCCTTTTCTTCCGCGAGGGAAAAATCTCCGACAGACCCATTCTGACTTCAGGCATCGCCCCGCCATCACGGAATATAGGATAGCTTCAGCCCCTCATCATTCATAGATCATGACGGTCGAGGGCCATTTGCTCGCGTGCGAGAGGGATAGTCGATGAGCTCTTGTTGCTCAGTCGAACAGATCGGAGAAGGGATTGCGCCGCTTCGTCCATCTGGGCCTGTGGGGCAGGACGCTGGCGAAATCATCGGAGAAACCAAAATCAAAGTCGAAGCCGCCCCTGACGACCACGCGGGTGTTCTGCATCCCCGTCTTCTGCACCAGGGCATAGAGCGTGGCGGCATTTTCCGGAGCGAGCCGCACGCAACCATGCGAGGCGCGTGTTCCGAGGCGCTTGGTGTGGAAGCTGCCGTGGATCGCATGGCCTTCTGGAGTGAAGAAAATGGAATTGGGCATCGGCGCATCGTCCCATTCCTCGGAGAAGTGATCGCGCTCCATCCGGAAGGGCCTGTATGTGCCGCTGGGAGTGGAATAGCCGGGAGCGCCGGTCGAAACGAGCCATGTATAAGCCTTCTCGCCATCGATCGACACGGTCATCTTCTGGCTCGATTTGTCTATCGTGATGAGAAGATTCTTGGCAAAGGCATTACCGGCACTCGCTGCGCAAATGATCATGGCAACGGCGACAACAAGTCTGAAGCGCATGGACTTCCCCTCCAGTCGACAGGGGCCATCTTAGCCATTTGTGCGATTGTCGTCCATGACCCGCCTTGCGCCGGGGCTACAATGTGCCAGCCCAAAGGCCGAGACGGTCATATCGCGCAATCGCAGCTTCAAGGAAGGGCAGGTTCCAGCCTCGGATGGCGGAACAGCCCGGCGATTCGGGCGTTTCCCATCCATGAACCATGTGGCCGAAATCAAGATGCTGGTGAACCGCATTGAGAAGACGGAGAGCCTCGTCGCCCGGCAGGTCGAACGGGTTTTAGTCCTGCGGTCAGCGCATCTTGATTGCGATCAGGCCGAAGCAAAGTTGTCGGAACTCTGTGCCGCTCTCGCCTCTTGTCGGGCAAGGCTTACCATGGCCCTTGCCGCGATTAAGGTCTCTCGCCCGAATGAGAGATCGCTCAGGACAGGATCGGATGTCGCCGGTCCCAGATGGCGGATCGGGTGGGCCCCTTATGTCGGTAGCCACGCCTGAAGCCTCCCGACCGCACACTCCAAGAAAGTTTTTATTGCCGCGACAGGTAATTGGCGCTTTGATCGAGCAACGGGACTGGGATACCGGGAGGAAGAAATGGCCCTTCAGGCAAGGGGACGCACGGCTGATCCACGCGAGGAACTCGCCAAGTGGATGGGAGCCCGTCAGAAATACCATTCCGAATATGTCAAGCTGCTCAATGAGCGGAAGAACGAGATTCTGACGCTGGAAATCGATCACGGCCCCCGCTCCCAAGCCTATTCGATGGCCCTGCGTGAACATGAACGTCACGATCAGCAATTCGACCGGCTGCAGGCGGTCGTTCGCCGGCCAATCAACAATCTGAGCGTCGCGCCCTGGATATTCTGGCTGATGGCCTGCGGCCTCGCCATCCTCGAAGCGCCGGTCAACAAGTTCCTGTTCGACTACGCGATACAGGGGTCGAACCTGACCTCCTATGCCGTCTCAATCGCGTTCGCCATCCTGCTTCTGCTGCTGGCGCATCTGTGCGGCAAATGCCTTCGCCAGATATGGTCCGAATATCGCCGCCGGGTGGTGTGGCACAATCTCATCATCGCACTCCTTGCCATATGTGTCCTCGCCATCCTGGTGTCGATCCTGACCATCGGGCGGGCGCGCTATTCGGCGGGTGCTGCGGATCCCAGCGTCGGCGGATTGTTCAGCGATATCGGCGGGCAGGTCAGCCAGCATGGCTTCCTGTCGAGCCTCCTCAACGCCTTCACCGATGTGAGCGCGCTCATACTCTTCACCGTCAATTTCGGTGGCATCAGCATAGCGATGCTGCTCGGCTTCTTCAGTCACGATCCCGACAAGGATTTCGATCATTCGGAAATAGCGCTCAGAAAGGCGACGCGGCGTCTCAACAAGGTCCAGGGCAAATATGCCCAGGCGCGCGCCAAGGCGATCCGCAAATTCACACCGGATCTGTCGGGAGCCAGCCGGAACTTCGCCAATGCCAATATCAAGATCATCGAAATGAAAACGCTGCTCGGCTATCCTCTCGATGAATGGGATCAGTTCATCCTCGATAATCTCGACACGCTTGCCGATGAGGCCGAGGCGGAGGATGTGGGCTCGCAGCTTGCGGGATCGAGGCTCCCGCCCAGCGAGGTGACGAAAAGCGCCAATATCCGGCCGTTGAGATGAGGGATTGGAAAGGCGGCGTGTCGTCTATTTGCCGATCGGTTCTGTTCGTTCTCCTGCTCATAGCGACCGCTTTCCTGGCGCCAGCTCATGCGCAAGGCATCAACTGGGAGCGCTATTGCGCGCCCGAGGGAAGAAACATCCTCCTGTTTCTCGACGTGACGACACCCTATGATGCGCAGGACAAGACCATCCTTGTGGATGGCCTGCAACGCATCGTCTCCGACCTCAAGGGAGGCGACCGGATCATCATCAGGACCATCACCGACAGCGCGGCGCATTCCGAGCGGCTCATCGACAAATGCATGCCCTACTGTCCGCCGAAAGGCTTCTGGGAAGATCTCCTGTCGGACTGCACTGGCGGCCTCATCCTCAATCACAAGCGGATCCTGATCGCCGAGATCCGCGACAGAGCCCGCGCCAGGCTGGACAATTTCACCGAGCTGGAATTTTCCGACATCGTGACGACGATCTCGCTGGTGTCGAGGGAGGAGCTGTCGAGCAAGAAGGCAACGGAAGTCTTCGTCTTTTCCGATCTGATCGAGAATTCGCCTTTCATGCCGGGGGGTGAATTCCTCATGCTGCCCAACGCGGATCTGCTGAAGCGGGTTGCCGATAACCAGCTATTGCCGCAGCTTCAGGGAGCAAAGGCGCATGTCTTCGGCGTCGGGCGCAGCGGCACGGCGGATCGCGCCGCCTTACCGATCGAAAGGCTGAACAAGATATTGGCGTTCTGGAACAGCCTACTCAAAGACGGCGGATCTGCCAGTGTCGACATCAACCAGAATCTGGCGGTGCAGTCGAATTGAGATTGCGCATCTCACAGCATACCCGAGAACAGGGAGGCACCGCGCTGACGCAGGATTGCCAGTGATGAGTAGTCGATAATCGAAAGCCCGCCATCGACGATCAGGGTTTGGCCGGTGACGAAAGACGCCTCGGGGCTCGCCAGGAAAGCCGCGACGGCGGCGATTTCCGCGGGCGAGCCCATGCGGTTGAATAGACTCGGCGGCACGTTCCACTTGGTCCCGTCGGCGACGAGATTTTTGGGGTCGGCGTTCACATCAATCCAGCCTGGACTGATGCAATTGGCGCGAATGCCGTGTGGGGCACCCTCGGCCGCCAGAGAACGGGTAAGACCCTCGACCGCCGCCTTGGCGACACAATAGAGGCCCCAGTTGCCGTGGAGTGTGGCGGTCGAGGAAATGTTCACGATTGCCCCTGATCCGGCGGCCTTGAGATGAGGCAAGGCATAGGAAGAAACGAAGTAACCGGAGTCGAGATTGGGACCTCGCATCTTGTCCCA
>VAZZ01000061.1 GCA_005884715.1 Alphaproteobacteria bacterium
AGCCCATCTCGAATATTCCGCCATCCTCAAATCCTTTACCCGCGCCCGGCGCCATGTGTCACAGATACGCCCCCAGGGCAAGATTGACCCGAGAGTGACGTCTGGATGGGGCAAAAACAGGGCAGGGATCCCTCAGCCAATCTGGCGCACGATTTCCAGCAACTCGCCCAGATGCGCAATATGCCGATAGCGTGCTTCCCGGTCCGGCACCTCGTCGTGCTCGACTGCCCAGGTCAACCTATGCGGCACATAGACACCCCAGCATCCCGCCTTGATGGCGGGCACGATGTCGGATTTCAGCGAATTGCCCACCATCATGGCGCGCTGCGGACCATCGCCATGGCGGGCGAAGAGGCGCTCATAGGTCGCGACCGATTTGTCGCTGACGATCTCGACCGCGTTGAAATGCTCCCCAAGGCCGGATTGCGCCAGCTTGCGCTCCTGGTCGAACAGGTCGCCTTTGGTAATCAGGACAAGACGGTATTTGCCGCTGAGCTGTTCCAATGTCGCGCGCGCATGGGGCAGCGGCTCGACCGGGTGGCTCAGAAGATCACGGCCGGCATCGACGATCTGATGGATGACGGTAGACGGAACGCGGCCCTCGGTCACCTCGATGGCGGTCTCGATCATCGACAGCGTGAAGCCCTTGATGCCGAAGCCATAAGCCTTGAGATTCTTCTTCTCGGCTTCGAGCAAGCGGTTGGTCAGGTCCTCGGCTTCGGCATAGTCGGCCAGCAAGCCTGTGAAACGCTTCTCGGTCAGCCGGTAGAACTGCTCGTTCTGCCACAGCGTGTCGTCGGCATCGAAACCTATAGTCGAGAGGCTGTCCGTGCCAGTGGGCATTCGGGACTCATCTGTGTCTATTCAGCGACGCGAATAATAAGCCCAGAGCGTCAAGTTTGTATACCCATGGAACCATGGTTTGGAGCAAGGCCCGGTGCTATCGTCCACTCTTCTTGAACGTTCGCGTTCCCGGCCGGCCACCCTTGGAGCCGGGCCGGCGTGCGGGTTTCGGTTGAGGCCAGGAGGCGGTCGCGGGCTGGAGGTTCGATTTGCCGCGGCGCGGCTCGTCCATTGGATCGCGCGCCAGGGGATCATCCATTACCGCAAGCTCGACATCGCGCAGCCGCTTGACCTCATCGCGCAATCGTGCCGCTTCCTCGAATTCGAGATTGGCGGCGGCCTCACGCATGCGCTTCTCCATGTCGGAGATGACGCGTTCAAGATTGTGCCCGACAAGCGGGGCACCGTCCTCGGCGAGTCCTGAATCGACGGTGACGTGATCCTTTTCATAGACCGATGACATGATATCGGCGATCTGCTTCTTGATGCTCGCCGGCGTGATGCCGTTCGCCTCGTTATAGGCCCGCTGCTTCTCGCGTCGGCGATTGGTTTCGGCCATGGCGCGTTCCATCGAACCCGTCACATGATCGGCATATAGGACAACCTTGCCGTCGACATTGCGCGCGGCGCGTCCGATGGTCTGAATAAGCGAGGTCTCAGATCTGAGGAAGCCTTCCTTGTCGGCATCGAGAATGGCGACCAGCGCGCATTCGGGGATATCGAGGCCCTCGCGCAGGAGATTGATGCCGATCAATATGTCGAAGACGCCCAGGCGCAAATCGCGGATGATCTCGATGCGCTCCAGCGTGTCGATGTCGGAATGCATGTAGCGCACGCGTACGCCTTGCTCATGCATATATTCGGTGAGGTCCTCGGCCATGCGCTTGGTGAGCACGGTGACGAGGGCGCGATATCCTTTCTTCGCCACCTCGCGGCATTCGGCGATGAGATCGTCGACCTGGCTCTTGACCGGGCGGATCTCGACCGGCGGATCGATGAGGCCGGTCGGACGAATGACCTGCTCGGTGAAGACGCCGCCGGTGCGGTTCATTTCCCAGCCGCCGGGGGTGGCCGAGACATAGACGGATTGCGGTCGCATCGCGTCCCATTCCTCAAAGCGCAGTGGCCGGTTGTCGATGCAGGAAGGCAGGCGGAAGCCGAATTCGGCCAGCGTCGCCTTGCGGTTGTAGTCGCCGCGGAACATGCCACCCAATTGCGGAATGGTCACATGGCTTTCATCGACGAAGACCAGCGCGTTGTCGGGCAGATATTCGAACAGTGTCGGCGGCGGTTCGCCCGGCTTGCGGCCGGTGAGATAGCGCGAATAATTCTCGATGCCGGCGCATGAGCCGGTGGCCGCCATCATTTCAAGATCGAACAATACCCGCTGCTCGAGGCGCTGGGCCTCGAGGAGCCGGCCCGCCGCATTGAATTCATCGAGCCTGATGCGCAGGTCATTCTTGATGCGCGAAGCGGCCTGTTCGAGTGTCGGCTTCGGCGTCACATAATGCGAATTGGCATAGAGCTTGATCTGGTCGAGTTCGGCGGTCTTGTGCCCGGTCAGCGGATCGAATTCGACGATGGCCTCAACCTCATCGCCGAACAGCGAGATGCGCCAGGCACGATCCTCGAAGTGCGAGGGGAAAACCTCGACGGTATCGCCGCGGACACGGAAAGTGCCACGGACGAAATTGCCGTCGTTGCGCTTGTAATGGAGAGCCACGAGATCGGCGAGAAGCTGGCGCTGGGCGATACGCTCTTTCTTCTTCACCGTGAAGGTCATGGCGGAATAGGTTTCGACATCGCCGATGCCGTAGATGCAGGACACCGAGGCGACGACGACGACGTCGTCGCGTTCGAGCAAAGCGCGCGTCGCCGAGTGGCGCATGCGGTCGATCTGCTCGTTGATCGAGGATTCCTTCTCGATATAGGTGTCGGTGCGCGGAACATAGGCTTCCGGCTGATAGTAATCGTAATAGGAGACGAAATACTCGACCGCACTGTCGGGGAAGAAGCTCTTGAACTCGCCGTAGAGCTGGGCCGCCAGTGTCTTATTGGGTGCGAGCACCAACGCCGGACGCTGGGTCAGCTCGATCACCTTGGCCATGGTAAAGGTCTTGCCGGAGCCGGTGACGCCGAGCAGCACCTGGTCGCGCTCAGCCGCATCGACGCCTGAGACCAGATCGCCAATGGCCTGCGGCTGGTCGCCGCGCGGTTCGAAGTCGGAAACGATCCTGAGCGGCCTGCCGCCTTCCGATTTCTCGGGGCGCGGTGGGCGATAGGGGGTGAAGATTTCATTCGGAACGAAATCCGGACGTAGGGCTTCGAGTCCGGCCCGGGGGCCCGACATGTCGGCGCGCGGGTCCGGCCGCTGGCGCAAGGCGTCAGCCGTCGGTATTTCGGGGAAGCCTTCCAGCGGCTTCTGCGGCGCTTCCGAAAAACCGCCTTCCTGTCGTGAATGTCCCATGATGCGCACAATATAGGATGCCGGGTCCCCAGCCAAAAGGGCAGGCGCCAGTCATTGCTGACAACATTATGGCAGGAGTTAGGTTCAGCATACCAACCGCGCTAAGATGTCGGCGAATCGGGGAAAGGGGCTCGCGATGTCACTCATTCGCAGTCTGAGACTTGCCTATTTTGCGCCGTCTGCGCCGTGACTCGTATTCCCGCCAATCTGCCGCATCTCCCCATTGATGGGCGCTGATGGCGCTGACTGTCTTCCTGGCGACGCCGGCGATCTATATCAGCGTCGGCTGCCGCGGTGCATCCGATGCCGGCAGTACGGTGATCGAGCCGATGATCGATCCGGAGACGCGTGCCAAGATCGACGGCATGCCGAATTATCGCTTCCCCGAAGTGAGGTCTTATCTGGCCTTCCCGGAGTGGTACATCGCATACACAGCACAGGACTATGCGAATTACATCGCGAGGAACTATCCGAGCGGATTCAGCTTCTTTCGCTCGGCCGGCGAATTCTGGACCAGCTATTGCGCCATCAACCAGTTGGTTACGCCGCACTACCAGGTCAATTTCGGCACACATCTGATGATCTACCTGTTCGGCATCGGCCATACCACCGAATATGCGATCAAGGGTCTCTATGAAAATACCGTCGGGCGCCTGAGCGAGGTCTTCGCGCCGACGCCACCCACGTCCGAAGATCTATTCGCCCGGAAGTTTGCGCAAGACTACGGGCAGTGGCTTAATACGGTGCCCTGGTATGAATTCGCTTTTGCCGGACGCCTCAGCGATCTGTGGGAAACAGTGCCGTTTTCGGGACCGGGCCAGGTCCGCAAAAGCGAACGGCGCTTCTGGCTTTCGGCCGAACTGGCGCTCAAGGCGGTCTGTGGCTGGCTCATCGGGGGTGGGTCCGAATCCGTTTATCAACCGGCCCAGCCCGAAATCTATGCCCTGATGCACGGTCTTCCAATCGATACGGCGCCGATAGACCGGCGCATCGAGCTGGTCGAAACGTTTCGCGATGGAAGCCAGCTAGTCAAATTCCCGCGCTATCAGCCCTTCACCGAAATCGTACAGAAGCTCAGCGCGACCAATAATGCGGCCTTCCTTGAGATCGGCGGCAACAGCAACATCCTAATATCACTGACGGCACCTGATGACTGGAAGCCGCCGGACGAAATGCCGCCGGTCCTGTTTGACACGCTGAATCTTTCCGGCGCGGGGGGAAAGCGCGTCGGGATCTCAGTGCCGGTCAATGTGCTGCTCGATGTCATACGCAAGATCGCCG
Source organism: Alphaproteobacteria bacterium (assembly GCA_005884715.1). GTDB lineage: Bacteria > Pseudomonadota > Alphaproteobacteria > Rhizobiales > Aestuariivirgaceae > Taklimakanibacter. The sequence goes on from VAZZ01000061.1 coordinate 4,592, forward strand.
CGAGCGGAGCACGAATGGAACATATTTATGACTACTGAGCGGGCATTGCGGCAAGCTCGCCTAATCCCATGAACTACCGGCATGTCTATCATGCCGGCAATCATGCCGATGTCCTGAAGCATATCGTCATGATGCGCGTCTTTCTGCATCTGAAGAAAAAGGACAAGCCGTTCCTGTTCCTCGATGCGCATGCCGGCACCGGGCTTTATGCGCTGTGGGGCGATGAGGCGCTCAAGACGTTGGAATGGCAGGACGGTGTCGGGCGTTTCTATGATCCCGCGGGACGCGCCATTCCTTTTGCCGCGGAATGCGAGACCTTGCTCGAACCCTGGCGCCAGGTCATTGCCTCCGTCAATGAAAGTGGGCAGCCGCTCTCGCGCTATCCGGGATCGCCCGGCTTCGCGCTCCAGTTCCTACGCAAGAGCGATCGTGTTCTCCTCAATGAATTGCATCCGGAGGATCACGGCAAGCTGGCGGCCTTCGTCTCAGGCGACAAGCGCGTGACGATAAACGAAGGCGATGCTGCGATCGCGGTCAAGGCTCATCTTCCGCCCCCCGAACGGCGCGGTTTCATCCTCATCGATCCGCCTTACGAGCTGGACGATGAACCCCGGCGCGCCGTCCAGATGCTGCGCGACGGGCACCGGCGCTTCGCCACCGGCGCCTTCGCTCTCTGGTATCCGGTGACGGGCGATGGCCTGGCCAGACTTGTCGCCAAGGAAGCGCAGGCGCTTGCGATGCCGAAGATGCTGAAGGCAGAGCTTCTGGTACGCGAGGTCATTGTCGATAGGGGGCTCGCGGGCTCAGGCCTCATCCTGGTCAATCCGCCCTGGCCGTTGGCCGACGAATTGAACATGCTGGGGCCGGCTCTCTGCAAAAGGCTGCGCCAGGATGACGGTGCCCGATGGTCCCTCGATTGGCTGAACGCGCCAGATTAGCGCCCGATATTCCCAAGCATGCAGCCCATGGGATACGAGAAACGTTGCGGTTCAAAAGGTACGGGCGCCTGGTCGAGGCGCCCGTTTCAGGTCCGTTGCAGGGAGAAGCTAGTTCACGCCGGTTTCGATATGCTCGGCGAGTTCCTGATATTCCTCGCAGGTCGTGCCGCAGCGGTTGGCGATTTCGGTCAGCTGCAGTTTGGCGAGATCGACCCGGCCGGCGGCCACATAGCCTTCGCCCAGATATTCGCGCGCGAGCACGAAGTTGGGATCAATCTGGAGCGCCTTGTTATAATAGCCGAAGGCTTCGTCGAGGCGGCCGGATTTGCGGTGGCTGTAGCCAATGTAATTGAGGACACGCGGGTCGTTCTTGTTGCTGATGGCCTGCAATACAGTCAAGGCCCAATCATATTCGCCGGCCTGCGCCAGAGCGCGGCCCTGCTGATAAAGATCCTCATCGGGCAGGACACCGGACGATGCTTTCACACATTTCCCGTTCTTGTCCTTCACTTCGCCCTTTTTGCATTTCTTAGGGGTGGACGAGCCGCTGTTGCCGTCACCCATCGCATAAACTGGCGCGAGGGAGGCGGCACCAATGGTCAAGGCCAGCACGGTGGCCAAAGCGAGATGAAACTTCATAGTCTGTCCTCCAGAGGCAAATACGAACCTATTACGTCCCGAGGTGCAATTCCATTCCCCTTGTGATCACGAAAGCGGCAATGCCGCTCATAGCCGATCCGCTAACTTCCTGAATCCAATGCCGGTTTGCAGCATCCATCATATCGTGGTCGCCGGATGTCTTTTTCCATGAATAAGCAATGAATCCGCCATTCAGGCTAGACTCGGGGCGGTTTTGTCATCCTCTTGCCATCGATCGGAAATGATCGCAACGTGCTGGAGTGAAGAAAGCGGGCCTGATCGGCCCGTTTCTTCATTTGGCGGCATTCATGTGATCGAGGACCTTGGCCGCGAGCACCGCAAGGAAGACCACGGCGACAACCGAGACAAGCATTCTATCGTTCGTCGGCTCCATGGTGACGAGGTTCTTCGCCTCAGCTGCGAGGAAACTCGCTTGCGAGGGTGCGGCGCTCACGATCATCAGGATGATGATCGCGGCCAAGAGGCTTAGAGCGAAGACACCCATGGCAAGATGAGTACGCTCCGCAAAATCGCGATAACGGTCGATGGTCTGTTTGGCGCGCATTTGCCTGTCGTCCGTTTCGGCATTCAGCGTGATGTTATGATGCCCATATGAACAAGGTTTGTGCGGCCTTAAGGTCAGGCCTGTGGCGAAACGGTGATAATCCGTTAACGGATGATTAAGGCGGCCTAATTCTGAGCCCCGGATCGCGCGCCGGGATCGTAATTATAGATCCAGGCCAGGCGATCAACGAACCGGGCCTGATCGGTCAATCGCAAAATCTCATTGCGGACAACGCGCAGCAGTCCTTTGGCGTGGTAGATCCTGCCCAGCCGTCGGGACTCCACCGCCATGCGCTGAGTTCGGGGCTTGCGCAGGGCCTCATAGGCGCTGAATGCAGCTGCGATCGTATCGGAACGTTGCGCGCAGAGTGATAACGCAACGGAATCTTCCAGCGCCATTGCCGCCCCTTGGGCAAGATAAGGCAAGGCGGCATGTGCGGCATCGCCAACCAGCGTTACCCGGTTGCGCGACCATGCCGTTGGCCCGCGATCGGCGGCGGCCCATTTAAGCCAGCGTGAGGAAACAGCCAGCACCTGGAACAGATCCTCATGGATCTTCGAAAAATGTGCCATGACTTCCTGGCGATCGGCTGGTGCCGACCAGTCTTCACCAGGCCAGGGACTCTTCACGGCCGCGGCGACGACATTGAGAGCCTTTCCACCTCTGACCGGATAGTGGACCACATGACCCTGACGGCAGAGCCAGAGCGTTATGCCGGCCAGCCTTTCCGGCATCGGCGTATCGAAAGTGGTCAGCGCGCGAAACAGCACCTCGCTGTGACGCACCGGTGGGCCATCGGCCGCAAGCGTCTGGCGTATCACCGAGCGAATGCCATCGGCGCCCAACAGGGCCTCGCCGCGCACCCTCCCGGACCGGGTTTCGATTTCGACATAGCCGCCCTTGTCGGCGAACCGCATCACTTCGGCGCCGGTCTTCAATTCGATCGCGGAATGCATCCTGGCCCGCTCGACGAGCCCGGTCAGCAGGTCGGCCCGGTGTATGACTCGATAGGGTTCGCCGAAGCGGCGCTCGAATTCGATGCCGAGACGGATTTCCTGCAGCAACCGTCCGCTATGACCGTCGCGAATGAAGATGGCGGGAGGTGCGAAGGCGCTCGCGGCGAGGGTATCCCAGACGTCCAGATATTTGAGCGCTCGCACCGCATTGGGGCCGATCTGGAGGCCGGCGCCGACAGTTTCGAAAGCCTCCGCCTTTTCGAATACATGGCTGGCGCGGCCATTTCGCACGAGGCTGAGGGCGCTGGCCACGCCTGCGATACCGCCGCCGGCGATGAGAATGGGATGAGTGGGCATGGCAAACCCTTATCGCTGATAGGCCATGTCAATCCAGCACTGATCCCGTAATATCCGACGGACAAGAGAGGAAAGCGAAATGCAGGCACAAGAACTCAGATCCCTCCAGGCTCCCCTCAAGGAGCTCTACCGGCAGGACGGCAAGGCGGCCTTCATCACGCTCAAGGCCGAGGGGCGCATCGGCGAGGGCGTGACATGCTCGGTCGAAACGGCCAAAGCGCTCGTCGAAGCGGGGCTGCATCCGGCGACAGGGGGCACTGGCTTTCACACCTGTTCGGGCGACATGCTTCTTCAGGCGCTGGTCGCCTGCGCCGGGGTGACGCTCAATGCGGTCGCGACCGCCCTTGGCCTCGAAATCAGCGAGGCCACCGTCAAGGCGGAGGGCGATCTCGATTTCCGCGGGACTCTGGGTGTCGCCAAGGAGGTTCCGGTCGGGTTTCGCGATATCCGGCTGGCCTTCGACATCAAAGGCAAGCTCGATGACGACCAGAAGGCGAGCCTGATCAGGCTCACCGAGCGCTATTGCGTGGTCTATCAGACACTGCGCAATCCGCCGCCGCTTGCTGTGGATGTTCGCTGGGGATAGGCGTCCCGGCCCGGCCCTGAGGGAATGTCTCCATGACAATCGAATCCCTTGCGGGCGAAGGGCGGGACGGCTACCAGAGGCCCGCAAAATCAGGAACCATGGAAATGGGCTTCATCTCGGACTCGCTGAACCGCATCCAACCGTCGGCCACCATCTCCATTTCCAACAAGGCGATGGCGCTCAAGGCCGAGGGCCGCGACATTATCGGCCTGTCGGCGGGCGAACCCGATTTCGACACGCCCGACAACATCAAGGAAGCGGCGATCGTGGCGATCCGCAAAGGCCAGACGAAGTACACCAACGTCGATGGTATCCCTGAGCTCAAGAAGGCGATCGTCAACAAGTTCAAGCGCGAGAACGGGCTCGACTACAAGGTCTCGCAGGTCTCGGTGGGAACCGGCGGAAAGCAGATTCTTTTCAATGCTTTGCTGGCGACGGTAAATCCGGGAGATGAAGTCGTCATCCCGGCTCCCTATTGGGTAAGCTATCCCGATATCGTCATGCTGGCGGGCGGCAAGCCGGTGTTCGTCGAAACGACGATCGAGAATGGTTTCAAACTGCAGCCCGAGCAGCTCGAGCGTGCCATCACGCCGAGGACGAAATGGTTCATCTTCAACTCACCGTCCAATCCGAGCGGAGCCGCCTATTCGCACGCCGAACTGAAGAAGGTCACCGACGTGCTGATGAAGCATCCGCATGTGTGGGTGCTGACCGACGACATGTATGAGCATCTCGTCTATGATGATTTCGTATTCGCGACGCCGGCCCAGGTCGAGCCCGGACTTTATGAGCGTACATTAACCATGAATGGCGTGTCGAAAGCCTATTGCATGACTGGCTGGCGCATCGGCTATGGGGCTGGGCCTGAACCTTTGATCAAGGCGATGTCAAAGCTGCAGTCGCAGTCGACGTCCAATCCGTCCTCGATTGCGCAATGGGCGGCAGTCGAAGCACTCAACGGGCCGCAAGATTTCATTCCGGCCCATAACAAGAGCTTCAAGGAGCGGCGCGATCTCGTGGTGTCCATGCTCAATCAGGCGAAGGGGCTCTCCTGCCCGACACCGGAAGGCGCTTTCTATGTCTATCCGTCCTGCAAGGGCGCCATCGGCAAGACGGCGCCATCGGGCAACGTCATCAAGAACGACGAGGATTTCGTCACCGAGCTCCTGGCGGCGGAAGGCGTGGCTGCCGTTCATGGTGCAGCCTTCGGCACATCGCCGTTCTTTCGTATTTCATATGCGACGGCAACCGAAATGCTAGAAGACGCATGCCGGCGCATCCAGCGTTTCTGTGGCAATTTGAGGTGACATCATGATTTTCGACGCAGCAGTTCCCGTCTTCGTGCATTTCCTCAATGGCCTGGCCTCCGTGCTGCGCAAGGCCGAGGCGCATGTGCAGGCAAAAAAGCTCGATCCCGATGCGTTCCTCGCGGCTCGCTTGTTCCCGGATATGTTCACCTTCACCAAGCAGGTTCAGCTTGCTTGCGACTTCGCCAAGGGAACCAGCGCAAGGCTTGCCGGCGTCACAGCCCCCAGCCATGCCGACGATGAGAAGACTTTCGATGAACTTCAGGCGCGCATCCGCAAGACGATCGATTTCCTGCGCGGCCTGAACAAGGAACAGTTTGCCGAAGCCGAGACCCGGGCCATCACTTTCAAGGCGGGCGGCAAGGACATGACCATCAAGGGGGCTCAATATCTCTCCAATGTCGGGCTGCCGAATTTCTATTTCCATGTTACGACGGCCTATGGGCTGCTCAGGCATAATGGCGTCGAGATCGGCAAGGCGGATTTCCTGGCCCGCGTTTAGCCATTTTTCCTCCTCCCAGGGGAAGAAGCATATCTGCGCGAGAGTGCAGACAGGATGAGGGGATGTGGCTTATCCGGAGAGACCTTATCCCCTCACCCTATCATTGCTGCGCAATGACATCCCCCTTGGGAGAGGAAATTCCTGAGTCAATTGAATCGCTTACGCCCGGACCTTAAATTGCCGCGTGAATCCGAAAAATTACTCTGTAAGCGGATGATTGCCTCAGATCGAATCGGCCTGGGGTGCGCGTAGTTTGGCGCGCCAGCGGAAGATCAATGGCGCGAGGAAGACCAAAGCCGGTGAACTGTTGTCGCATATCGAGTCCGGCGAATTGCTGATCAGCTACAATCTGCTCAGTTCCTATGCCTATGGCCGCTACAAGGCAGGTGCTCCCATAGGCATCGTCATGCCGCGCGACTACACTTTGGTCCTGAGCCGCACCGCGATGATACCGGTAAGGGCCGGGCGGCCCAATCTCGGCAAGAAATTCCTCAACTACTGCTTGTCGAGCCGGGGCCAGGCGGTGGCGGTCGAGAAATCCTTCTTCTTCTCCTTCGACCGGCCGATTCCGCCGGGTGTGGATGCCATCGATCCGGGATCGGGGTCCGGCGTCTACCGGCCGATCGTCATCGGGCCGGCCTTGCTTTCGACCCTCGATCAGCAGAATCGCCGGCGCTTCCTGTCCGAGTGGAAAGCCTCGATGGAGCGGAAGTGAGTGGAATTGTCCGGGCGCATACTCCATATTAACTGCGGGAGTTGCAGAGCCGCCTCCCTGAGGCATGAAACTGGTGCGCTTGGCTTTCTTTGCAGCCGCCCTGGTGGCTGCGGCAGTTGCCCTTCTGTCGCCCGGAGCAGGTGAAGAGGGCAGGTCCGCGATTGCGCTTTTAATCGAAATCGACGGAGCCATCGGTCCTGCCACCGCCCGGCAGGTGAAGGAAGGTCTGGCGACGGCCGGCGAGAGACGGGCCGAAGTCGTCATCTTGCGCCTCAACACGCCGGGCGGACTTGAAACCAGCATGCGCGAGATCATCGCCGACGTGCTCGCCTCGCCGGTTCCGGTCGTCGGCTATGTAGCCCCCTCCGGCGGCCATGCGGCAAGTGCCGGCACCTATATTCTCTACGCAACCCATGTGGCAGTGATGGCGCCCGGCACCAATATCGGGGCCGCAACCCCGGTAGAGATCGGGACGCCGCTTCCGGGGCTGCCAAGCGATGGGGATCGCAGCAAGGACACCGGATCCAAGGATGAGAAGGCCCCGCCATCCCAAGACACCATGACGGCGAAGGCAACGAATGACGCCGTCGCCCTCATCCGCAGTCTCGCTGAAATGCATGGGCGCAATGCCGACTGGGGCGAAAAGGCGGTGCGCGAAGCCGCCAGCCTGTCGGCAAATGCGGCGCTCGAAGCGCATGTCATCGATCTCATGGCCCGCGACGTCACCGATCTCCTGCAATCGATCGACGGCCGAAAGGTCGACGTCGCGGGCAGTCCGCGCAGCCTGGCAACCAAAGGATTGCCGGTCGAAACGCTCAAACCCGGCTGGCTCATCCGGTTTCTGTCGGTGATTACCGACCCCAATGTCGCCGTTCTTCTCATGCTGCTCGGCATTTACGGCCTCGCCTTCGAATTCATGAGTCCCGGGGCAGTTGCTCCCGGTGTGATCGGAACGATAAGTCTCCTGCTCGGCCTCTACGCGCTCAATCTCCTGCCCATCGACTATACCGGCCTTGCCTTGATGTTGCTTGGTGTCATCTTCCTGATTGTCGAAGCCATCAACCCGACCGTGGTGCTAGGCACCGGCGGTCTCGCGGCGTTTCTTCTCGGAGCGGTGATGCTGTTCAAGGTCGAAGCCCCGGGTTACCGCCTGTCGTGGACGATCATCGGCGTTGCGGCGGCGCTGCTCGCCGGGTTCTCATTCGCGACCGGCCGCTTTCTGTGGAGCGCGCGCAGAGCGCCGGCTCGGACAGGTGCCCAGGCCATGCATGGCCAGCCGGCTGAAATCCTCGACTGGTCAGGACGCTCGGGCCACGTGCTGGCGCAAGGCGAACGCTGGCGGGCTGAAGGCGAGGGGGCGTTCACGACCGGCGAGAGGGTGGAGATTGCAGATGCGCGGGACCTCACTCTCATCGTGCGACGCAGACGTGACCTGACACAAAGCTTGGGAGAACTTCCATGATGCTCGACTATATCGCCTATCTGGTCCTTGCGGTCATCGTGATCATGTTCTTCACGTCGGCCATTCGCATCCTGAGGGAATATGAGCGCGGTGTCGTCTTCACTCTTGGTCGTTTTACCGGCGTGAAGGGACCCGGCCTGATCATCCTCATTCCTTTCGTCCAGCAGATGGTGAGGGTTGATCTGCGCGTGGTGGTGGAAGACGTGCCGCCACAGGATGTGATCTCGCGCGACAATGTTTCCGTCAAGGTGAGTGCCGTCCTCTATTTCCGCATCGTCGATCCGGAGCGCTCGGTCATCAAGGTCGAGAATTTCCTGGCGGCGACCAGCCAGCTCGCGCAGACCACCTTGCGCTCCGTGCTCGGCAAGCACGACCTCGATGAGATGCTGGCGGAACGTGACCGGCTGAACAGCGACATCCAGGAGATTCTCGATCAGCAGACCGATGCCTGGGGCATCAAGGTCACCAATGTCGAGATCAAGCATATCGATCTCAATGAAAGCATGATCCGCGCCATCGCCAAGCAGGCCGAGGCCGAACGGCTCAGGCGCGCCAAGGTGATCAATGCGGAGGGTGAGCAGCAGGCGGCGGAGAAGCTGGTGGAAGCCGGCAAGATACTTTCGGGCGAGCCGCAGGCCATGCAACTGCGGTATTTCGCGGCGCTGCATGACATCGCCGGCGAACGGTCCTCGACCGTGGTCTTTCCGCTGCCCATGGATCTGCTCGCGCATCTGAAGCTGGGGTCCGGCGAGGCGAAGTGAAGCCGGGCAAGTTACCGCCTCAGGCCTCGGCAGCCTCTGATCGTGACTTGAGCCAGTAGCCGAGCGCCACCACTAGCGCGGCGCCGAAGGCGGCGAGGACATAGACGGCGATTGAATGCGCTGAGATGCCGAAACGATCGGCAACGACAGGATCGGTGGCGATCATCTCGCCAGCGATCCATCCGAGAAGGGCGGCACCTGCCCAGACGATGACCGTGAACTTCTCGATCATCTTCATGATCAGCTGCGAGCCAACCATGATGAGAGGGATCGAGAGCGCCAGTCCGAATCCGAACAGCCAGATATTACCGCGTGACACAGCGGCGATGGCGATGACATTGTCAAGGCTCATCACCGCATCGGCGATGGCAATGGTCCACACCGCCTTATAGAGCTTGTCTGAGGCGGTGATGTTCTTTTCTTCGGCTTCCTCGCCCTTGGCCAGTTTCACGGCAATCCACACCAGCAGCAGGCCACCCGCGACCTTGAGAAAGGGAATGGCAAGCAGCTGGACGATGACGGCAGCAAAAATGATACGCAGCAAAATGGCGACGCCGGCGCCGAGAATGATGCCCCACTTGCGCAAATGCTGCGGCAGCGAACGGCAGGCCAGCGCAATGACGACGGCGTTGTCGCCCGACAGCAAAAGATCGATCCAGATGATCTGAAGGATGGCGACGGAACTGGCCAGCATATAATCCATGATAGTGCCGATATGAGGGAGTTTGGCGCAGATTCCAAGGCTTAAGCGAATCTCGAGCGAAAATCCCGCATGCTGGTACGCGCCGCATTATGGCCCGGCGCGCCGGTCACGCCGCCGGTGCGATAATCGACATGGCCCATGGGCCGGGGCCGAGAAGAGCTGGTTCGGAAATCACGCAGAACATCGGCAATGGCATCGATCTCGTCGGAGTGTCTCGGATGGGCCTCGGCGTCGGCTACCGAGAATTTGGCGAGTTCGGCTGAGGTCCGGCCGGGGCCGGTCAGCAGGCAGCGGCCACCGGGCTGCAGCAGGAAATTCGAGGCGCGGCGATCGACCATAGTCAATCCGTGTACGGATAGATTCATCTCGGCGATCACCTTGGGGTTGAGCAGGCTTGCCGTATAAGCGGCGACCGAATTGCGGAAGCCGGGATGGGATTCTTCCGTGACGGCGGCGCCCCCGACGTCGCGCCGCTCCACCAGCTTGACTATCAGTCCCGCCGAAGCGAGGTAGAAGGCGCAAACCAAGCCGTCATGACCCGCACCGACAACAAGAATATCGATCGTCATTCAATGCATCTTCAAGTCTATGTCTTTGCCCATGCGCATCGCGCGGCGTCAATGGCGGGTCGCATTGCAGACACAATCGGCGCTAGGATTCGGCCGGCACAAACAAGAGGGAATACAAATGCGCAAACTCGCTTTGGCTGCCGCGGCTGTCGCTGCGATCGGCCTCTGTGCTGCGGCGGCAGATGCGAAAGCAGGGGTTAAGATCGGCGTGCTGACCTGCTCGATCGAAGGTGGTGTGGGCTTGATTCTGGTCTCCTCGAAGAAGGTCAATTGTGTCTACCAGCCATCGGGTGGGGGGCGGGTGGAACGCTATGAAGGGCGGATTCGTAAGCTCGGCGTCGATATCGGGGTTACCAATCAAACCATCCTTGCCTGGGCGGTGTTCGCGCCCGGCAAGACCAAGCGCGGCGCGCTTGAGGGCACCTATGTCGGAGCGACCGCGGAAGCCACGGTTGTGGCGGGACTCGGCGCCAACGTACTCATTGGGGGGTTCAGGAAAAGCATTTCTTTACAGCCTCTTAGCCTTCAAGTTCAAACCGGCCTCAATGTCGCCGCTGGCGTCGCCGGCCTCTATCTGGATTTTGTCCGGCATTAATTACCTGCGCGTCAAACTGTTGCCGAATTACCGCAGATCGCAAAAAAAAGCGCAACTGCGGCACTTTTCGTTTGTCCGTCTAATTTCCTAAGGGTAGCCTCTGGCGACGGAGGGCTATCGGGCAATTCGGGGTCGATCGAGGCAGAGGCAGGGGAATGATCAGAAAAAGAGCATGGCTCACGGGAGCCGCACTCACCGGGACGCTCGCCATCACCGCATTCGGTGGTTCGTCATTTGCGGCCGATATCGTCGAACCGGGCTGCACGCCGGCGGTTTCTGCCGTCAATGGCAAGCTGCAAGCCGGCGTGGGGTTTGCCGACGCCCAGGATGAGAGCGGCGATATTGCCTGGGAGGCCGGCGGATCACTGAGCTTCCCTCTCGGCTGCATGTTCGGCCTCCAGCTCGATGCTGGTGTCAAAGATCAGCTTGATGACACGCAATTTGGCGGCATCGCTCATTTGTTTATGCGCGATCCGGAGAGCTATCTCCTTGGCATAACCGGCGGTGTGCTCGATGGCGACCATGCCACGCTCTATCCAGTAGGCCCGGAAATCGAACTCTATCTCGGCAGTTTCACGCTGGAAGCCTGGGGTGGGTACATCAATATCGATGGCGACGATGACAACAAGGATTCAGGTTTCGTCATCGCCGATGCGGCCTTCTATCTGACTGACGACTTCCGCGTGTCGGTCGGCGGCAAGATCGTGGACGACTATGAGGGCCTGCGCGCCGGACTCGAATATCAGTTCGGCGGTATGCCGATGTCGCTTTATACCAATGCCGAGGTTGGAGATGACAATTATATTTCGATCGTCGGCGGACTCAAATTCTACTTCGGCGGCGAAGACAAGAGCCTGATCCACCGTCATCGTGAAGATGACCCGCGCAATCGTACGCTTGACCTGTTTGTCCCGGGAATCGGCAAGAACCATAACAACAATGGTTATGGCGATGGCGACGCTACCGACGGGGGTGGCGACCTTACTACTGATGGAAAAGTGTAGGATAATTGGCGGGTTTGAATAAAGGGCGCAGAGACACACCCTGCGGGTCGTGTCTTTCACGATTCGCGTCCAGTGAACGGCGCTAAAGGCGCTCGAAGCAGTATAGTTCGTTGACATAGCTCGGGATGAAGATGCGGCGTGCATCGGCGGTGTGGGCGACGGCATTGGTGATCCCGTCCACCAGCTGCAGATAGCCCGTAACCTCCAGGGTAATGGGGTCGACTTCACGATAGACGCCACCGGTATTGCCGAAGGCTACCTTGCCATCGATCAGTCTTGGCGAGGAATAGACACGCGCCCCACAATCGATCTTCTTGACCAGGGTCATCTTTTCGAGGTCGATGACATAGAGGTGGCGGTCACCGGAGCCGCAGAAAACCCGGCCATGCGTGATAAGCGGCGTCGAATAGCAAAGATCATCGGTTTTGAATTTCTCAACCAGTTTGCCTGTTTTAGCCTTTACGACGTAAATATAGCCATCGAAGGATGCGGCGATGGCGAGGCCGCGCTCCAGGTCGATCGCCGGCGGATATTTGATTGATCGTTCAGTATAGAATTCCCAAACTTTTTCACCGGTCAAAGGATTGAGCGCGAGGATCGAATGGTCTGCCGACCCGCAGATGGCCAGATCATCAACCGGCCAGTAGGATGCCGAGCCATGCTGGTAAGCCCGCATGGGGAATTCCCACAGCTTTTCGCCCGTCTCCAGCGACAAGCCGACCATGGAACCGGGCATCCTCGGCTTTTCGTATTCGGTGCCCACGACCAAAACCCCGTGCCGCTCCACGACCAGAGGGGATGAGCCGACCCAGTCGCAGACCGCGCTGCGCCAGATCTCGGCGCCGCTATGCGCGTCCAGACAATAAACGATTCCATTATAGGCGCCAAAATAAAGCCGTCCCTTGGCAAGGGCGGCGGACGACCAGATCCCTTTGCGCATGGCCCCCTTCGCCTGATAGGACCAGTTCTCCTTACCGGTATCCATGTCGAGTGAAACAAAGGCCGCCGCATCGGTGCCGAAGCAGATGCTGTTGCCGACAATGACGGGCGTGGACTTCGGAACGACGTCGAAGGGCGCAAGGGGTTCGGCGGCATAGCGCCAGACGAACTCAAAGCGCTGCTGCGGCACCGGCTTAGGTGGCGTCACGGCCAGATCGAAGTCTTCGAGAGTAAAAAGCGAATTGATTTTAATGTCGTGCAATTTGCGCCAGATCATTCCTTTCTTCGATTGGAAATCCACTACGACAAATATTTCACTGATCTTCTTGCCAGCCCGCTCGAGGACGACGCGCGCCTTTTCCAGGCTTTCGCCGCTGTTCATCATGTCATCGACGAGAACGATCGGCCGGCCGGTGAGCTCGCCCTCGATGAGCTGCTGGAGACCATACGTCTTGCGCTCCTTTCTCACCATGAATCCATTGAGCTCGTGGCCTTTTTCGTGGCCGGCCTGCAGGATTGCCGTGAGGAGGGGGATACCTGCGACTTCCATGCCACCGATCTGGGCGGGGCCATCGGGCGCGAATTTGTCCCAGAACTGCCTGACGATCTCAGCCAGGTATTCAGGCCGCATGAAAACCCGGCGCATGTCGATCAGCCAGGCAAATGGCTGCGCTGTGGGCGAGACCATATCCTTGCCATGCTGGACGCCGAACTTCTCTATGAAGGCGCGCAGATCGAGTGGCGGCGCTTTGCTCTTCTTCCTCGGCATGGATATTTCCGGTTTGAAGGTCACTTTTGAAAATGCGATGGTTGCGGGCATCACATTGTCATTGCTGGTAAATCACAAATCATGCGGCAAGCCAAACGGGTTTTGATGTGCTGGGAGTTTGGCAGCGGCAATGGCCATGTCCGGCAGCTCAAACTCATCGGCGCGCGCCTGCAAGCCCTGGGTTTCGACGTCATCTATGCGCTGCGCCGGCCGGATGTCGGTTCTGCCATCGGCATACCGGCGGATGCGATTAGGGCCGCGCCGAACTGGCCCTTGAGGCCGTCGCCAGCCCATGAAACGAAAGCGATGACCAGCGCCACCTATGGTGATTTTCTCGCCCAGCTGATGCTCGGCCCGCGCGATGATCTGGCGGAGCGCCTGCAGAAATGGCATGCGCTAGTTGAGGCTGAGCGGCCGGACCTCATCATCGCCGATTATGCGCCCAGCATTTCCCTCCTCTTCCATGGCCGAATACCAATTTTCACCATCGGCAATGGTTATGTGCTGCCGCCGACGTCGCTCGCATCATTCCCGCGCCTGATCGATGACGTTGCGATGCAGTATCAAGAAGATAATGTCGTTGCGCAGCTCAACAAGGCATTGCGACCTCATTCTTATCTTCCACAGATCAATCGTGCCGACCGGGCCTATCTTCTCACTTTTCCATGCCTCGATCCCTATCGCGAAAGCCGAAACGGTGGGTGGCTCGGATCGCCGAGCACGAAAGACATCGTTTTGCGAATGCGACCCTCGCAATGGATGTTTGCCTATTTCAACGAGCAGCAGCAGACTGATGTGCGGCTCATCGAAGGGCTTATCCGGTCCCGTCTGCCGGGCAAGGCGATCTTTTCGACACCGCTGCGGCGAACAGTTAAGCAGCTTGAAGCCGCCGGCATCGATGCTCCCGCCGGGCTAGCCTATCTGCCGTTCGACCTGTTGAGCTGCGGGGTTATCGTGCACGCGGGCAATGCCGGCATGGCGAT
>VAZZ01000435.1 GCA_005884715.1 Alphaproteobacteria bacterium
CACCGATCTCACCACAATCTCCCACCGTCAAATCAGGGTCATCGCACGGCGCAATAACTCGATCCCGCGTAAGTGCCTTGGCTTCAGGACATCCTTCGAGGTATTCAATGCGTTCTCTTAACCGTCGCGCTTCAAACGTGAATCCATCCCCCGGCTTTCGCCGGGGTGACGGGTGATGGGTATGGCGGAGATTTTTGTATGTAAACAATTTTCAGTCCCCCAGATAGGCAAGGCGCACGGAAGGGTGCTGCTCGATCTCGGCGGGGGTGCCTTCGGCGAGGATGCTGCCGCGGTCCATCACCGTTATCCGGTCGGCAAGATCGAGAACCACCTTCAGATTATGCTCGATGAAGAGGATGGTGGAAGTCTTGGCGGTCTTGCGGATGAGGTCGCAGAAGGGCGCGATGTCGCCCGCTGCCAGGCCCTGTGTCGGCTCATCGAGGACAAGCAGAGACGGCTTGAGTGCAAGGCCCATGGCGAGCTCCAGCAGGCGCTGATGGCCATAGGGGAGCACGGATGCGACACGGTCTGCCTCATGGGTCAGACCAACGGCGGCAAGGGCCTCATCGACGGCCATGTCGAGAGCGTCAGCGGACAGGAAAAGATAATCGCCGAGCTTGGCGGTCAGCCGCCGCTGCACCGCGATCGCCACATTCTCGCGAGCTGTGAGGCGCGGATAGATGCTGGTGATCTGGAACGTATAGACGATGCCGCGCATCACCCGTTTCCAGGGGCGCAGCGTTGTGATGTCGGTCTCCTCGAAGAAGATCGAGCCTGAGCTCGGCATGATGCGGCCGCAGATCATGCTGACGAAAGTCGTCTTGCCGGCACCGTTGGGCCCGATGATGCCGCGGACCTCGCCGCGGTCGAGCATAAACGACACATCATTCACCGCCGTCACGCCGCCGAAGCGGCGGCTGAGCCCGCGTGTCTCGAGCAGCATCATGCCGTCCCCCGCCCGATGAGACGGCGCGCCCGCCCGGCGATGCCGTCCGGAAACCACAGCGTGATGATGAGCAGCGCCGCGCCGACGATGATCATGTAGCTTGAGGTGAATTCGCTCGATATGTCGATGAGATAATACATGATGGCGGTGCCGGCGAGGGGCCCCAGCGTCACGCCGGTGCCGCCCAGCAAGGTATAGAGCAGCGGCAGGGTGGAATATTGCAGCGAGGCGAAGGAGGAGCCGACATAGGCGAAGAGCAGGCAATAGAGCGCGCCGGCGAGGCCCGACATGGTGCCGGAGATCACCAAAGCGGCAAAACGGTAAAGGAAGGTATTGTAGCCGAGGAGCCGCGTGCGCGCCTCGTTCTCGCGGATGGCGATGAGGATGCGGCCGATGGGCGAGCGCAGGAGCCACAGGCTGAAGAGGAGCGCCAGTGCAAAGGCCACGAGTGCCGTGTTGTATTTCACCACCGGATCGGAAAGCTGAAGGGAAGTTCCGGCAATTTCGATCGGGCGCAAGGTGATGACAATGCCCTGATCGCCCAGCGTGATGCTGTTGAAATACAATGTGGCGAGGAATGCCGCCTGGGCCAGCATCAAGGTGACGATCAGGAATGCGACGCCGCTGACCCTCAGCACCACAATGCCGGTGAGGATCGAGACAAGAAAAGCGGCGCCGATCCCTGAGGCGAATGCGGCGATCGGGCCAAAGCCCAGCCAGTGGACAGAGAGCCCTGCACCATAGGCGCCGGCGGCGAAGAACATGGCGTGCCCCAGGCTCATCAGCCCGGTATAGCCGTAAAGCACGTTGTAGCCGATCGCCAGCACCGCATAGACCATGATGCGGGTGAGATTGCCGTAGTGATAGGCGGGCAAAAGGAACTGCACCAGGAACAGTGCCAGGATGATAAGGAGATGAAGCGCATATGATTGCAATGGGAGCTGCTTCATGATGCACCCTCACGCGTGAGGCCGCCGGGCCTGACAATGAGCACCAGCGCCACGAGCAGTGTGGCGATCATCTTGGCGAGGGTGGGCGAGAACAGGACGGAGATCATGCCGTCGCCCAGGCCGATGAGTAGGGCGGCGAGCAAAGTCCCGCGCAGATTGCCGAGGCCACCGACAATGACGACGATGAAGGATAGGAGCAGCGGATCGGTGCCCATGAGATAATGCGCTTGCCGCATCGGCGCGATCAGCACGCCGCTGACCGCGGCGAGCATGGCGCCAAGGGCGAAGACGATGGCATAGATGCGCCGAACCGGTACGCCAAAGGCCTGGGCCGTCTCGGCATCGAGACGGGTGGCGCGCATATAAAGACCGATGCGGCTCTTCGACAGGACGAGCCAGGTTGCGCCAAGCAAAGCGAGCGCCAGCGCGATCACGATGAGCTTGTAACCGGAATAGCCGAACCAGGGCAGCTGGACGCGGAAATAGAAGGGCGGCTCGACCGGGCGCGCGTCGGGGCCATAGAGAAGGAGGACGCTCTGCTGGATGATATAGAGGAGGCCCATGGTGGCGAGGATGGTGCGTTCGGGATCGTAATTGATCCGCCGCAAGACCAGCCAGTCGGCGGCGAGCGCCACGAGGCCGACAAGCAGCGGTGCCACGAGCAGAGCGAAGAGGAAGCCCAGGACTGGATGGGCACCGAGCAGCTCAGCCGAGCACCACCAGGCGATGATGGCGCCCAGCATCACGAATTCGCCATGGGCTATGTTGATGACCCGCATGACGCCGAAGACCAGCGAAAGGCCAAGCGCGGTGAGCGCCAGGACGGCCGCGCCGACGGCACCTTCCATCAAGGCGAGGAGCAACGCCGGGGCGGTGATCATCGCTGGGTGAGGACCCTTGCTCTCAGCGCAGAATGAGACTGGCCCATCTCCCAAAATCCAGGGGGTCCCGGCTTTCGCCGGGATGACGGAAGAGGGCAATCACAGCGCCTGCGTCGTGTAATCCGCCTTCGGCTCGTAAAGTCCGTCCTCAATGGAAGTAGTGTGGACCACCTTCAGCTTGCCGCCCTCGACCTTCGAAATGAACTGCCGGCCGAAGCACTGATGCGCCTTGCCGATGAACTGCTTGGCGCCCTGGGGATGCTCCTTGCCTTCGGCGAATGAGGTGATGGCCTCGACGGCTTCGATGAGGGCCTTGCGGTCGCTCGCGGCCTTATAGCCCGACGCCTCGACGGCCTGCTTGATGGAGAACAGCGTTTCCCAGCAGCCGAACATATGCGAATTGGTGCTGACTTCCTTGGCGTTGTCCTTGCTGGCGCCATTCTCGTCGAGGCCGACGGCATCGCGATAGAATTTGGCGCCCTCGCTGTCGAGGCCGGACAGATAGCGCGGGAAGGCTTCCCACAGATGCGAACCCTCGAGGAATTCGAGGCCGGGCGAGGCGATGTCGACCGCCTCGAGAGAATCGATGAAACCGAACAGCTTCGGCCCCTTGCTGCCGAAATATTCACCAAGCTCGCGCACGAAGGTCAAGACGCCCGGGCCCACCATCACATGATAGATGGCATCGGTGTCCGCCGGGATCTGCGAGAAATATTTGGTGAAGCTCGTCTCGGTCGGTGGAATGGCGATCACCGCATTGACCGCGCCGCCCTGCTTCTTGGCGGCCTCGGTGATGAAGTCGCGGTGATTATATCCGAAGATATAATCCGGGATGATCATCGTTACTTTCTTGCCGACATTGCCGATCACCCACGGCGAGATGGCGGTGACCTGCGAGCGTACATTGGTGATGCCGGTCTGGAACACATAGCGGTTGAACTGGCCTTCGGCCAACTCGCTGCCCTCGCTGACGATGAACA
The DNA here is from genome assembly GCA_005884715.1 of Alphaproteobacteria bacterium. Classification (GTDB taxonomy): domain Bacteria; phylum Pseudomonadota; class Alphaproteobacteria; order Rhizobiales; family Aestuariivirgaceae; genus Taklimakanibacter. The sequence continues at coordinate 3,758 of VAZZ01000435.1, forward strand.
GCGGCAGCTTCAGATCCCCGGCGCGCGCGGCGGAAGCACCGACGACATTACCGAACAATGGGCCGAAGACGACATCGACCATATGCTGGGTGGCGAATTTCTCCATGACCTCGCCGGCGCGCTTGGCATCGGTGGCGTCATCCTCGACGATGAGCTCCACGGTGCGTCCGCCGATGCCGCCCATATCGTTGATCACCTTGACGGCGGCGACGCTGGTGCGTTCATACCAATAGCCGTAAGCGGCGCCGATGCCGGTGCGATGCGCCTGCAGGCCGATCTTGATGGGATTGCCGGCGGCGAATGAAGGTGCGGGGAAGTTGCTCGCCAGTTGCAGGCCCGACAATGCGCCCACACCGGTGAGGAGCTGGCGCCGCGACAAGGAAGCCGAAATCTTCGATTTACGGACACTCATGATGCGCCTCCCTGGAGACTATGTTGATTATTGTTGATTGTTGGTATACACATAGCTTTGGCCATTGGTCAAGACGAGGGTGTGGTGGTTGCGCGGTTTGCACGCAAGGTCGGTCGTCACACAATCTCAGTCCTGGCTATCCTGCCCGCTTTGACGAAGACGGCGGCGGCGCATGCCGGAGAGGGTGGCGAGATACTGCTCCTGCCGACCAGATTTTATATCCTCGGCGGCGCACTGGCGGTGCTCGTTTCCTTTGGCGTGCTGGCCCTGTTTCATCGCCATCACAATGCGCGAAGCGAAGTGCAACCCGCTGCGTCGCGAGCCGCGCCGCGCCGGATCGTGCTGATGCTCAGCCTGATGAGCCTGACAGTGCTCGTTCTCCTGCTCTGGGCCGGATACGCGGGCAAGCCCGATCCTCTCTCCAATCCCCTGCCGCTCTTCGTGTGGACCTTATGGTGGATGGGCTTCACCTTGCTGGTGGTCGTCGCCGGCAATGTCTGGTCGATGGTCAATCCGTGGATCGGTCTCTATGAGCTTATCCAGTGGCGAGCGCCGTTGCGTTACCCTGAATATCTCGGCTACCTGCCGGCGAGCCTCCTCTTCTTCGGCTTCGCCTGGTTCGAACTCATCTATCCGACACCGCTGGACCCGCAGCGGCTTGCGCTGGCCATGACGGCCTACTGGTTCATCAATTTCATCGCCCTCTTGCTGTTCGGCCCGCGCTGGCTGGCGCGGGGCGAGGCTTTCTCTGCGTTCTTCGCCATGGCCGGAAGCTTCAGTCCGTTGCGCTGGCGCATGGTGGAGCAGGAAAGTCGCGCCGCCGTTTCGCTCGATATCGGCTGGCCCTGGCGCAGTCGCGGCGGAAATGACTTCGCCGATCTCACCGGCACACTATTCGTGCTCGTAACTTTGGCGGCGGTGTCATTCGACGGCCTGTCGCGCACATTCACCTGGGCGGGTTGGCTTGAGATCAACCCGCTCGAATTCCCCGGACGCTCCGCCGTCATTTGGCCGAACACGTTCGGTCTCGCCGCAGGCATTGCCGTTCTCGGCGGACTTTATGTGGCAGCCATCGCGCCAGGGCCATACCGCAGCGGCCTCGTCTCCCCATTGTCTCGCGCGTTAAGTCTGTTCATCCTTTCGCTGGCGCCCATCTCCATCGCCTATCATCTGGCGCATTACCTGCCGAGCCTGATCGTCGGCTTCCCTTCCGCGATCCTTGCTCTCTTCGACCCCTTCGGCCTCGGCTGGTCGCTGCTGCCGCAGGGCACGCTTCATGCGGGTTCATCCATGGGG
>VAZZ01000060.1:0-8141 GCA_005884715.1 Alphaproteobacteria bacterium
AGGCCGAGACCTTCGGTCCGATGCTCTACAGCCGGTCGTCGGGGCCGTAATCGCGGTCCTGGGGCCCAAGCTGGGGCTCGCCGCGATCGACGGTACGCAATACCGGGCGCTTTTCACCGAAGACCGGCGGACGAGGAGCGGCGCGCAATGGAATGGGATTGTGGTCATCGCCTTGCCCACGCATCGGGCCACGGCGCGGTTCAACCGGTTCATTATGCATCGGTCGTTTCACAAAACTATCGTCATAGTCGCGGTCGAAGCCGATCAGAATGCCGGTTTCGATAACGACATCCTGGGCACCGCCGATAAGAACAAGGTGCTCATAGTCATCGCGGCGAACCAACACGAGACGGCGATCCTTGTCGATCTCATGATATTCGCTGATGCCGAGCCGGGCCCCCTTGCCGCCCCGTACGCGACCGCCCAGGCTGCGAATAACGACGAACAGCAGCACCAGGACCGCGAGGACGATCAAGGCCCCAACGATATAGCTCCAATAGGCCGTCAATACTTCCATTTACGCCTCCTGCCACAACGCCGTGAGGCACTCTATCATGAATGCCGGGGGTTGAGGCCAGCGAATAATGGACGGGAACCGCAGACCCGGACTGTCCCGTCAGGGCTATCGGGATTAGGTTTAGGCAATCATGCTCCATATGCGTGAAATCTCCCCCTCCGCCGCGCGAAGGCGCGGAGGGAGAGATGGTGCGTGTCGCCCATCAGGGTCAGGGCTGCGAATTCCCGATCGAGTCAAATCGCCTATACTGGGTCGATTCGCGGGATGGGGAAGTTGCGGCGACGATGAGTGACGCCGGTCATAAGCAGGCAGAGATCAAGGCGCCGTTGCTGTCCCTGGTCTTGGCGGCGCTGCTGGCGTTGGCCTGCGCCGCCGTCGCGTGGCATTTGCGCGGGACGGTGCCGCTCTGGCTTCTGGCAAGCGGCGGCGTGCTGGCCTTTCTTGGGCTGGTCGTCCTGTTCGGCTTCATTGCCGGCATCGTCCATATCGGACCCGGCGATCGCAACCAGGCCTTCTTCAACGGGCTCATGGACGCCATGGGGGATGCCTGCGTCGTCACCGATGCCAAGGGCCGCGCGGTTTACGGCAATGCCGCCTATCTCAAACTCGTCTCGGCCGCAGGCCTCGCCCGCCTGGTCGGCATCGAGAACATCTATACGGGCTATCCCGAGGTGGCGCGACCCATCTACCGGCTGTCGCAATCGATGCGCGAAAGGCGCTCCGCCACCGAGGAGATCCGCCTCAATGCCGGCTCCTCCGCCGCCGGCGCCAAGACGCATGAACCGGTCTGGATCAGGATCAGCGTCTCGCCGATCGAGACGGAAGGCGGTGCCGGCCATTCGCTGTGGCGGCATCAGGATATCAGCGCTGACCGGGCCAAACAGGAGGGAGCGTTCTCGCATCTGCAATACATCATCAATTATCTCGATCAGGCGCCGGCCGGCTTCTTCTCCGCCGATGCGGAGGGCCGCATCGCCTATATCAATGCCACGCTGGCGGAGTGGCTCGGCCTCGATCTCGAAGCGACGACGGGCGGCGCCTTGAGGCTCAAGGACGTAGTTTCGGAAACCGGCGCGAAGCTCCTGACGGGGATCGCACCTTCGGGCGAAGCGACGCTCACCGAGCTTTTCGATATCGATCTCAAGGCGCGCGACGGCCGCATCATGCCGGTGCGCATCATCCATCGCACCGGACCCGACAAGGACGGGCGCCTGCAGCCCTCACGCAGCCTCGTCCTGCCGCAATCCGCCAAGGGGGCCAATGCGGCCGATACCGCGATCAGCGAAGCGCGGCTGTCGCGCTTTTTCAATACCGCGCCCATGGGCATCGCCGAACTGGATGGCCAGGGCATCATCCGCAACGCCAATCTCAATTTCATAGCACTGTCACCTCACGCGAAACGGGGTGCTGCGCTCGAAAACCTGGTTACACCCAGCCAACGCGCGATGGTGCGCGATGCGCTCGCAGCCCTCAGTGGTTCGGGAGCGAAATCCATTCATGTGGATGTGTCGGTCATCAGCGATCCGCCGCGCTCGGTCCAGTTCATGATTTCCGGTCACAATGACAAAGATGCGAGTTTCCTCGTCTTCGCCCTCGATACGACCGAGAACAAATCGCTCGAAGTCCAGGTCGCCCAGGGCCAGAAGATGCAGGCGATCGGCCAGCTCGCCGGCGGCGTGGCGCATGACTTCAACAATGTGCTGACCGCCATCATCGGCTTCTCCGATCTCCTGCTCGCCAAGCAACGCCCGACCGATCCGGCCTTTGCCGACATCATGAACATCAAGCAGAATGCCAATCGCGCCGCCAATCTGGTGCGCCAGCTCCTGGCTTTCTCGCGGCGCCAGACCCTGCGCCCGGAACTACTGTCGCTGACCGACGTCATCTCGGACCTCGGCAATCTCCTTGGACGGCTGCTCGGCGAGAAGGTCGAGCTCAAGGTCGTGCATGGCCGCGACATCGGCATGGTGAAGGTCGATGTCAACCAGTTCGAGCAGGTCATCATCAATCTCGCCGTCAATGCGCGCGATGCGATGCCGAATGGTGGTACCCTGACGGTGCGCACGTCGAATGCCAGTATTTCCGCCCAGCAATCGGGCGAGCTCTCGATGCCGCCGGGCGAGTATGTGCTGTGCGAAGTGGAGGATACCGGTACCGGAATTCCCAAGGATATCTTCGACAAGATATGGGAGCCGTTCTTCTCGACCAAGGACGTCGGCAAGGGCACGGGCCTCGGTCTTTCGACTGTCTATGGTATCATCAAGCAGACCGGCGGCTTCATCTTCTGCGACAGCGTCGTCGGCCAAGGCACGGTGTTCCGGATATATCTGCCGCGCCACCACCAGGACAAGGCCGCGCTGGAAGAGGCGCGGGAGGAGCGCCCTGAGATCAAGCGCGCCGACCATACCGGCAAGGGAACCATCCTCCTGGTCGAGGACGAGGATGCGGTGCGCGCCTTTGCGTCGAGGGCTCTGGCGTCACGCGGCTACACGGTCCTCGAGGCGGCATCCGGCGAGGTGGCGCTGCAGATCGTGGCCGAAAAGGGCGATGAGATCAGCCTCGTGATATCCGATGTCGTGATGCCCGAAATGGATGGCCCGACGCTACTCAAGGAATTGCGCAAGCGCGGCGTTGCGACCAAGGTCATCTTCATCTCGGGTTATGCCGAGGATGCTTTCGAGAAGAATCTGGAGGGTGAACTTGATTTCGCTTTCCTGCCCAAGCCATTCTCGCTTAAGCAGCTTGCCGAAGCGGTCAAGGATGTGATGGGAAGTTAGGGCGGGTCCAGATGTTCAAACCTCTGCGCGCTTTGGCGCATGATCTCGATCAGGGTGCGATCACAGCACAGGCGCTGGTTGAAACTGCGCTGGCAAAGATCCAGAATCCTTCTGGCGAAGGCTCGCGGGCCTTCCTGGCGCTCGATGGCGCCGCCGCCGTGGAACAGGCACAATTCTACGACGCGCAGCGCCGGGCCGGCCGCAGCGTCCCGCCTTTCGCCGGCATCCCCATTGGCGTCAAGGATCTGTTCGACCTCAAGGGCCAGGTCACCCGCGCGGGCTCGGTGGTGCTCGCCAATGCGCCAGTGGCCGAAGCCGATGCGCCTGCCATCGCGCGCCTCAAGGCTCAGGGCTTCATCGTGGTCGGGCGCAACAACATGACCGAGTTCGCCTATTCGGGCGTCGGCCTCAATCCGCATTACGGCACGCCGCACGGCATGGTGCCGCTCGCCATCGGGAGCGATACCGGCGGCTCCTGCCGGATACCCGCCTCTTATAATGGCATTGTCGGCTACAAGCCCTCGACCGGGCGCATCCCGACAGAGGGCGCCTATCCCTTGTCGAAGACTCTCGACAGTATCGGTCCGCTGGCGCGCACCGTCGATTGCTGTGCGCTTGCCGATGCGGCACTCGCGCAAGACTGGGACGTCACCATTTCGCCGCCCCGCCACATTTTGCGTTTCGCCACGCCGCGCAACTATTTCGAAGGTACCATCGATGAGGCGGTGGCGGCGGACTTCGAGCGCGCCCTCGAGAGCTTGAGAAAGACGGGGATCCTGATCGAGGACATTGCCTTCGACGAACTCAGCCAATTGCCGGCGATCAATTCGAAAGGCGGCATATCGGCGGTCGAAGCCATGCTGCATCACCGCGCACAGATCGCCAGAGTGGGCGATGACTATGACCAGCGGGTGCGCCGCAGGATCGAGCTGGGTGCGCTCATCTCGGCACCGGACTATGTCGAGCTCTTGGAGACGCGAAAGAAGTTGATCCGCAAGTTCAACCAAGGGATGGCCGGCTTCGATGCGCTGATCCTGCCGACCACCTGCAACGCGCCGCCCACCATTTCGGCCCTGGCGCGCGATGAGGAATATCTGCGGCTGAACTTCATGAGCCTGCGCAACACCTTTACCGGCAATTTCCTCGATTGCTGCGGCATTTCGCTGCCCATGCACAAGGAAGGTGAAGCGCCGACCGGGTTCATGCTGATGGCGCCGCATGGGCGCGACCAGCTGATTTTTTCAGCGGCGCAGGTGGTGGAAGCTGCGCTGGTGTCGGTGCGGGGCTAGACTAGAGCAAACTCTCTCCAGTTTTCCCCTTCTCCCGCCTGCGGGAGAAGGGGAAAATCGGTGAGATGTATCGCGTGCATCTGCGGCCTTTGCTTCAGTTTCGCACCCCTTATGAGGCTCTTTGTTCACTGCGCGAAAAGGACACCCCCATCCGGCCTTCGGCCATCTTCTCCCGCAAGCGGGAGAAGGGGAAACTTTCTCTGCCGCGAAGTGGCTCTCATCATTGAGGTTGACGGCGCCACCCATTCTGAGGATCGAGACATTGCCTGTGATCAACGTCGAACGGCCTATCTCGAATCGCCAGGCTTCCGGGTCCTTCGCGTTCTGAACCATGACATCTATCATCACTTCGATGATGTGATGGATATGATCCTCTTGGCACTTGCGGATAAGCTGCCGCAAGATTGACCCACACCCTCATCCGGCCTTCGGCCACCTTCTCCCGCAAGCGGGAGAAGGGGAAAATCGGTGAGATCTATCGCGTGCAGCTGCGGCCTTTGCTTCAGTTTCGCAACCCTTATGAGGCTCTTTGTTCACTGCGCGAAAAGGACACCCTCATCCGGCCTTCGGCCACCTTCTCCCGCAAGCGGGAGAAGGGGAAATCATGGAAGTTCTGAGCATCAATCGGCCCTCGACTTTCGTCGGGGTGACGGAAGAAAAAAAGCACGCCGCCACCTACTTGCGGGGGCGCGGTAGTTGCATCCTCACGACAAAGCCCTTGTCGTCATTGATCAATCGAATATCGCCGCCATGGCCCAGCACGACATCGCGGGCGATGGTGAGGCCGAGGCCGGTGCCGCCGGTCTCGCGGTTGCGCGATGCTTCGAGGCGCTGGAACGGGGCGAAAGCACGCTCGGCCTGGTCGGCCGGGATGCCCGGTCCATTATCGCGGATGTCGATGACGAGGGAGGTTCCCTTGTCACTGAGCGAAACGCAGACGTCACCGCCATATTTGCAGCCATTGTCGATGAGGTTGGAGAAAGCGCGCCTTAGCGCCACCGGCCGGCAGGTCAATTGCGCGTGATCCGGCCCCTCATAGGTGACCTTGCGGCCTGAATCGACGAAGTTGTCACACTCGCTGATGAGCAGGCTCGCGACATCGACCACGCCATAGGCTTCGCGGTGAATATCATCGCTCATGAAGGCCAGCGAAGTCGAGACCATCGTCTCCATGTCGGAAATGTCGGACAGGATCTGGCTACGCTGGCCTTTGTTCGGCACGCTTTCGGCATAGAGGCGCAGCCGGGTGAGCGGGGTGCGCAAATCATGCGAGATGGCGGCCAGCATCTGCATGCGCTCGTCGACGAATTTCTTCAGCCGCGCCTGCATTTCGTTGAAGGTGTCGGCGATGGCTGCGAATTCGGGCAGTTTCATGCCGCCGATCGGCGTCGTTGCGCGCTCGCGCCCCAGGCGCTCGGCCGCGGCGGCGAGATTGGACAAGGGCTTCGCAATACTGCGCGCCATCCAGATCGAGAAGACGGCGACAAAGAACAGCTTGCCGAAGATCTCCAGGATATTGCGCAGATAGTGGAGCGATGTGAGCCCTTCATCGCTGGGCCTGATCATCAGCCAAGTGCCGTCCCTGAGATGGAGGGCGATACGGATATCGGCCATGACGAGGCTATCGCGCGAGACGAGCGACTCAGCACCCATATAGATAGGCATTCCGGGAATGACGGCGACATTGGTCTTGACCGCATGCTCCTCGAAATCCTCGGTCATGACAAGTACGTCCTGCGGGCTCGAGGACTTCTTCACGAGCGCGGCCTTCACTTCGCGCGCTACCCGCGACAAGTCGCCCTGCGGGTAATCGGGAGATTCCGGATTGATTTCGAAGTTCAGATATTTCGTGAGGCCGGAGGAGGCGAGCGCCGACAGTCGGTGTTGCGCCGGCGTCGCCTCGGCGATTCGCCGCGCCTCGTCGGCCGCTTCGCCAAGCCACGTCTGGTCCATGATCAAATAGCCGGGTGGCGGCAGCAGATGCTGCAGGAACCGATCGTAGGCCTCGATCGCGATGGTCGTGGCGACGATGAGGATGGCTATGCGCGGCGAGCCGGGGCATTCGGGTCGCTTTCGATCTTGCGCCGCAGGCGGCTGACCTGGACGTCGATGCTGCGGTCGAAAGCCAGACTGACGCGGCCGCGGGCAAGATCGAGAAGCTGGTCGCGGTTGAGGACGCGCTGGGGATGTTCGACAAAAGCAACGAGAAGATCGAACTCGCCGGTGGTCAGGTCGGTGAGCGCACCTTGGGGCGAGACCAGCGAGCGGCGGCTGGTATCGAGCGTCCAACCAGCGAACTGATAGGTGGCGCTGGCGAGCCTCTGCGCCGTCGCCGGTGCGCCGGCTCGGCGCAATATGGCCCTGATGCGGGCAAGCAACTCGCGCGGGTTGAACGGCTTGGTCACATAGTCGTCGGCGCCGAGCTCGAGGCCGACGACGCGGTCGGTCTCGCTGTTGCGGGCGGTCAGGAGAATGAGGGGGATGGTATTGGTGCTGCGCAATTTGCGGCATAGCGTGAAACCGTCATCGCCCGGCATCATGACATCGAGGACGATGACGTCGAAGCGGCCGGCCTCCAGCGCCTTGAACATCTGCTCGCCGTCGCCGGCCTGGGTCACCCGCATCGCGTGATCGGCGAGGAAGCGCGCCAGCATGGCGCGGATCTGGCGATCATCATCGACGATCAGGATGTGAGATTTGGCCTCCTTGGTCATTGCGCGCATCCCGAATGGAGAACGCGCAACGCCCGTTTGGCAATAAGATGCAACATGTCGAACCCCGCTCGAAATTTCCTTGCCAGAATATGGGCTTAGAAGAACGCTTCCATCCACTCCAAAGGACAGCGCCCATGCCCTCCCGCCTCGCCGGCAAGAATTCCCTGGCACCAGCTCTTACTGCAAATTGGCTCATAATCATGGCAGGAGTCGCCTTTGTCGCCTATGGCAGTGCATCCGCCCTGGCAGCGGATGAATATAACTCTACGTCAGAACAAAACGGCAGCAAATGGAGCGTCATTATTGGGGGAGGGGGCGCCTATGCCCCCGATTATGAGGGATCGGACGACTATGAATTCCAGCCCTTCCCCTTCGCCTCGATCGTCTATGACGATTTCATCTTCATCAAGGGGACTTCGCTCGGCGCCAATCTGGTCAATTACGACGGGTTCAAGGTTGGACCGATCGCGCCTATGGTCTTTACAATCTTGGCCTTGATGTTCGGCGGCGGGCGACCGAAGAGCCAGGCATCATTGCGCAAAGCACGCAAGACCATACGCGCATCGTCGAGGCGATCTGTGCGGGCGATCCGGATCGCGCTGCCGACGCCATGAAGCTTCATCTAGCCCACATCGAAGCATGTACGCGGCGACTATGGGCGTTTAATGTAAGTCGGCGGATCAACCCCACATGTTCTCCATAAAACAGTTAGGACCCCACGATCGCACGGTACGCTTCCGAGCCAGCGCATTGGCCCGTTTCTTCGACGCGACGGTGCCGGCCCGGCATCGGCCTTCATCGAAAGTAATGTGAATTCAGGTCCGCGATGACTGTGGGTAACATT
>VAZZ01000060.1:8367-9544 GCA_005884715.1 Alphaproteobacteria bacterium
CACCATGACCGCCAAATGCCCTTGCGTAAGCGGCGAAATCAGGATTCTTAAGCAATGTTGCGGAAATGCGCCCTGGATAGTCGCGCTCCTGATGCATGCGGATGGTGCCGTACATCGAATTGTCGACGACGATGACGATGAGGGCAATGCCATATTGAACCGCGGTGGCGAATTCCTGGCCGTTCATCATGAAGCAGCCGTCGCCGGCAAAAGCGATCACCGGGCGATCGGGATACTGGCGCTTGGCCATTACCGCCGCCGGGACGCCGTAACCCATCGAGCCTGACGTGGGGGCGAGCTGCGTGCCGAGCTTGCGGAAGCGATAATAACGATGGATCCAGATCGCATAATTGCCGGCACCATTGGTGATGATCGCTTCGCCCGGCAACTGGTCCGAAAGCCAGCGCATGACCTCGCCATACTGGAACTTGCCCGGCAGTTTCGCAGGCTTGTCGGTCCAGTCGAGGAATTCCAGACGTGCCTCCTTTGTCGCTCCGGCCCAGGGCGCATCGTTGGGATGGGCGAGTTCGGCAAGTGCCGCACAGAATGCGTTCGGTGTACCCAATTCCTCCGAGCCCGGATGAATATGGATGAGAGTCTGGCGCGGCACCGGCACATCGATGAGTGAATAGGCCGAAGAGGGCATTTCCGACATGCGGGCGCCTAACAGGACCAGGAGATCGGCCTCCTTCACCCTCCTCGCCAGCTTCGGATTGGGGCCGATGCCGACATCGCCGACATAATTTGGATGATCGGAGGGAAACAGATGGGCGCGGCGGAAGGAGGTGGTGACCGGCAGCGCGAATTTTTCGGAGAATGCGATCAGCGATTTCCGCGCCGCCTCGCTCCAGCGCGAACCGCCCAGGATGACGAGCGGCTTTTTCGCCTTGCGCAGCATGTCGCCGAAGCGGTTCATGTCGTCAGGCCCCGGCCAGGCCTCGGCGGGGGCGACCTTCGGCGCATCCGGCACATCGGCCATCTCGGTCAGCACATCTTCCGGCAAAGCGACCACGACCGGGCCGGGGCGGCCCTGGCACGCGATGCGGTAAGCGCGCGCCACCAGTTCAGGCAGGCGTGCGGCACTGTCGACTTCCACCACCCATTTCGCCATCGATCCGAAGAAGGCCTTGTAGTCGACCTCCTGGAAGGCCTCGCGCTCGCGCATTGAACGCTCGAC
>VAZZ01000060.1:9623-11501 GCA_005884715.1 Alphaproteobacteria bacterium
GGCAGACGAGCACATCAATCTTCGCATCGTGCAAGGCGTCGAGCACCGCCAGGTAGCTTTCTCCCGGGACGCAGGCGAGCCGCTCTGTCTCCTGGATCAGCAACTGATCGACCAGGATGCGGCCACCGCTTCTTTGTGTCATTTCATTCTCCCGGCCGGATTTGCATTATCCTTTTGTCTGCGCATGATGTTTTCGGAAAACCGGTATCCGCTTTTCCCGATCATGCGCTAGATATCGAATTTGACGCCCTGCGCCAAAGGCAGAGCATGGCCGAAATTGATGGCGCTGGTGACGCGCCGCATATAGGCCTTCCAGGCATCGGAGCCGGATTCGCGTCCGCCGCCGGTCTCCTTCTCGCCGCCAAAGGCGCCGCCGATCTCGGCACCGGATGATCCCATATTCACGTTGGCCAAGCCGCAGTCAGAACCGGAGACTGAGAGGAAGCGCTCGGATTCGCGCAAATCCGTCGTGAAGATGGCCGAGGACAGTCCTTGTGGGACGCCGTTGTGCAGCGCCAAGGCCTCGTCGAAATCCTTGTAGCGCAGCACATAGAGGATGGGAGCGAAAGTTTCGGCGAGGACCGGACCTGTCTGGGCCGGCATTTCGACCAGCGCCGGGGCGACATAGTAAGCCTCATCGTCGCCCGTGCCCGCAACACGCTTGCCCCCATGCACCCTGCCGCCAGCTTCGGTGGCTGCGGCCAGCGTCCGCTGCATCGCCTCATAGGCTCTTTTATCGATGAGGGGGCCCACCAGCGTCGAGGCCGTCATCGGATCGCCAATCGAAACCGTGTCATAGACCTTCTTCAAACGCGGCACGAAGCGGTCATAGACGCTCTCATGGACGATGATGCGGCGCAGCGACGTGCAGCGCTGGCCGGCCGTGCCGATAGCGGCAAAGGCGGTGGCGTGCAAAGCGAGGTCGAGATCGGCCGAGGGGCACAGGATCGCTCCATTGTTGCCGCCAAGTTCGAGAATGGCGCGGCCGAAGCGGCGGGCAAGACGCTCGCCGACAATACGGCCCATGCCGGTCGAGCCGGTCGCCGAGACCAGGGCCACGCGCGGATCATCGACCAGCACTTCGCCGACTTCGCGCCCGCCGATGAGGAGCGTCACGAGATCGCCCGGCATACCGTCGAGCCGGGCAGCAGCGCGGCGGAACAGGGCTTCGGTCGCCATCGCGGTGAGCGGCGTCTTCTCGGATGGCTTCCAGATCACCGGATTGCCGCAGACCAAAGCGAGTGCGGCATTCCACGACCAGACCGCGACGGGGAAATTGAAGGCGGTGATGACGCCGGTCGGGCCCAAGGGATGCCATTGTTCCATCAGCCGGTGATCGGCCCGCTCGCTCACCATGGTGAGGCCATAGAGCTGGCGCGACAGGCCGACGGCGAAATCACAGATGTCGATCATTTCCTGGACTTCGCCCAGGCCTTCGGAAAGGATCTTGCCGGTCTCGATGGTGACGAGACGGCCAAGCCCTTCCTTGGTGCCGCGCAATTCGTTTCCAAGCTGGCGGATCAACTCACCGCGCACCGGAGCGGGTCCGAGGCGCCATATGCGGAAGGCCTCGGCAGAGCGTCCGATGGCGGCCCTGGCTTCGGCAGCATCGGTAGATCTGATCCGGGCGATGACCTCGCCTGAGATCGGGGAATGGACTTCGTGGCTGCCATCGGTGAGGCGCTCCGGCGGAAGGCCAAGCTCGGCGAAGAACTGCGCAACTTCGTGAGCGAGGCTGCGCTGAGGAGAATGCTTATTCATCATGTGCTCCAGATGATCCGGGGTGTCTTCTAGCGCGTGATCGGGAAAATTTGGTAGTTTTTCACGAGGGCGCCACTCCGAGTTGGAATGGATTCACGAGCGATGCCGGAATTATTG
>VAZZ01000434.1 GCA_005884715.1 Alphaproteobacteria bacterium
AACGCCAATCGGCTGGCGGATGTGCCTGTTACCTTGGTCGTCCAGCGTCCGGATGGGGTCGAATATTCCCGCACCGTGCTGACGGATCAAGGTGCCGGCGGGCGCACACATGATATCCCGCTCATCGCTTCGGCCGCCGGCGGCACCTGGCGTGTCCTGGCCTATACCGATCCCAAGGGCGCTTCGGTCGGTGATACCAGCTTCCTGGTCGAAGACTACATCCCCGATCGCATCGAATTCGATCTGACGGCTGATGGCACGCGCGTCGATCGCAATGCGGGTGCCAGCCTGACGGTGGATGGGCGCTATCTGTTCGGCGCACCTGCCGCCCATCTCGACATCGAGGGCGATGTCTCCGTGTCCGCCGACAGCCAGCCTTTCGAGCAATGGAAGGATTATGTCTTCGGCCTGTCAGATGAAAGCGTCGATGCGGTCCAGAATACCATCGGCGACCTTGCCCAGACTGACGACAAGGGCCACGCCGACATTACCATGCCCCTGCCGCAATTGCCGACGACGTCGCGTCCGCTCAAGGCGAGTTTCACCATCCGCATGAAGGAGGCAGGCGGGCGCGGGGTCGTGCGTACGGCATCGCTGCCAATCGCCGCGACCGGCAATATGCTGGGGTTGAAGCAGGAAGGCGAAGCCGGCGAAGGCCAGCAGGCGATCTTCAGCGCGCTCGCCATCGACGCTGAAGGAAATCGCGTGGCGGTGAAGGGAGTCAATTGGGTGCTCAAGCGCCTGACGACCACCTATCAGTGGTATAAAACCAACAATCGCTGGAGCTATGAGGCGGTCACCACTGCTCGCAAGGTGACCGGGGGCATGGTCGATATCGCTGCCGACAAACCGGCGCAGATCAGTGCGCCGGTGCAATGGGGCCAATACCGCCTCGAAATTGTGAGCGATGGTCTGGCGCCGTCTTCCGCGAGCTTCTATGCGGGCTATTACACGTCCGAAAAGGCCAATACGCCGGACATGCTGCCGGTGGCCCTCGATCGGACCTCGGTGAAGTCAGGCGACACGCTCACGGTCAAGATCGACGCCCGCTTTGCCGGCAAGGCCTCTGTGCAAGTGGTCGGCGAAAGACTGTTCGCCTCTGAGCTGATCGATGTGCCGGAAAATGGCACCACGGTTCCGGTCAAGGTCGGCAGCGATTGGGGCACTGGCGCCTATGTCGTCGTCACGCATTTCCGGCCGATGGATATCGCCGCCAAGCGCATGCCGACACGTTCGATCGGCCTTGCCTGGTTCGGCATCGACCGCAATGAGCGCACGCTCAAGGTTTCGCTGACGCCGGTCGATGTGATGAAGCCGCGCCAGACCTTGAAAGTGCCGGTGAAGATCGAGGGCGCCGGCATCGAAAAGGCCTATGTCACGCTGGCGGCCGTCGATGTCGGCATCCTCAATCTCACGAATTACAAGCCGCCGGAGCCCGAGACCTATTACTATGGCCAGAAGCGGCTTTCGGCCGAGCTCTACGATATCTACGGCCAGTTGATCGACGGCATGGGCGGCAATCGCGGCCCGATCCGTACCGGCGGCGACAGCGGGGCGGGCAATTTCCAGAGTCCGCCTCCCACACAGGCGCCGCTCGCTCTGTTCTCGGGGATCGTCGAGGTGGCAGCTGACGGCACGGCCGAAGTACCCTTCGACATTCCCGCCTTCAACGGCACCATCCGCGTCATGGCAGTGGCGTGGACACCGACCAAGGTTGGCCATGCCTCCGTCGATGTGATCGCGCGCGATCCGGTGGTGATCGCCGGCACGCTGCCGCGCTTTCTCGGTTCGGGCGACCAGTCGCGCCTGCGCCTCGATCTCCTCAATGCCGAGGCCATCCCCGGCGATTACGCGCTCGCGATCACTGCCGATGGCCCGATCAGCATCGATCCCGCCATCCTCAATCAGACGGTGAAAATCGGCGCGGTCGGTTCGCGCACGCCGGTGGACATTCCGATCACCGCTTCTGGCATTGGCACGGTGCGGCTTGCGGCAACGCTCGCAGGTCCTGGCAATGTCCAGATCGACCAGAGCTTCACACTTAGCGTAGAGCCGGCCAATCCGCCGGTAACCCGCCGCATGGTGCATACTATCGAGCCCAATGGCGGCATCACGGTCAGCAAGGACCTGATCGCCGACATGGTGCCGGGCACCGGAGCCGTGTCGCTTTCGGTCGGCCCTCTGAGCGCGCTCGACGTTCCCAGCCTGTTGCGCGATCTCGATCGCTATCCCTATGGCTGCTCCGAGCAATTGGTCAGCCGGGCATTGCCGCTGCTTTATCTCTCGGAACTTGGCGGCAACGATATCGACCTCGACGGATCGGTGAAGGACCGACTTACCGACACGGTGCAGCGCCTGCTGGCGCGCCAGGATACCAACGGCGCCTTCGGTCTATGGAATTCCTACAGCGAAGACTTCTGGCTGTCTTCCTACGTGACTGATTTCCTGCTGCGCGCCCGCGAGAAGGGTTTTGCGGTCCCCGAAGGCGCTCTCAACCAGGCGGTCGACTATCTGCGCAACCAGGTCGGCAATTCGCCTAATGTGGAACAGGGCAAGGGCGAGGATGTCGCCTATGCTCTCTACACCCTGGCGCGCGCCGGCCGGGCTCCAGCGGGTGATCTCAAATATTTCGCCGATACCAAGATCGGGCAGTTCGGCACGGCCCTGGCGCGCGCGCAGATCGCCGCCGCTCTCGGCATGCTCGGCGACAGACCGCGCGCCAACGCGGCTTTCCAATCGGCCGCCGATGCCCTGCAAGGCGAGGTCGATGGGACCATCCCCACCGCCTGGGGCTATTATGGCTCGCCGCTGCGCGATGCCGCGGCCATCGTGGCGCTGGCCGAGAATGGCAATGCCCGCCCGCCGGTGATCCAGGCGGCCCTCAAGGTGATCGGCGGCCAACGCGCCAAATACCGCTATGCCTCCACCCAGGAGATGACCTGGATGGTGCTGGCGGCGCGCAGTATCGTCGAAGAGGCCCGCGCGGTCGAACTCAATGTCGACGGCTCCGCCCATCAGGGCGCCCTCTACAAGGTCTATCAGGGCGCCAATCTCGACGAGGCGCACAAGGTCAGCAATCTTGGCGCAGCGCCGCTTCAGGCTGTAGTTGCAGTATCGGGCGCGCCGGTGGTGCCCGAACCCGCATCCTCCAATGGCATGAAGCTCGGGCGGATCTACTACACGCTCGACGGCAAGCCGGCCGATCCGGCGCAAGTCGAACAGAACACCCGTCTTATCGTTGTGCTGACCGCCAGCCGTGAAGGCAACGATCAGACCGGCAATTTCCTGCTGGTCGATCGCTTGCCCGCCGGCCTCGAGATCGAGAATCCCACCCTCGTCGCCACCGGCAATACGGGCAGCCTGTCCTGGCTCACCGATCTCACCGATGTGACCTATAGCGAGTTCCGCGACGATCGCTTCGTCGCTGCCTTCACGGATCAGAGCGCCAAGCTTGCCTATATCGTCCGCGCCGTGGCTCCGGGCCACTACGCGCTGCCCGGGGCTACGGTCGAGGACATGTACCGGCCCGAGCGCAATGCCACGCTCGCGACCACGACAATGAGCGTGATCGAACGGTGAGCAAGGCCATGCAAAACGGAACAGGGCGCGCCAGATCCCGGCGCTTCCATGTTCTGTGCGCTTTGGTTTTCACGACAATTCTCATCGTAAATGCCGGTGGCTTTGTGCTGTCGGAAGCGGTCAGGCGCCTGGGTCCGGCGCCGCTTGGCGAAAATCTCAACTTTTCGCCGCTGGTGGTGGATCGCGACGGCAAGCTGCTGCGGCCCTTCACGACCCAGGATGGCTATTGGCGGCTGCCGGCCAGACCCGATGATGTCGACCGGCGCTTCATTTCCATGCTGATCGCCTATGAGGACAAGCGCTTCTATTCGCATCACGATGTCGATCCGGTGGCGATGTTGCGGGCGGCCTCCCAGATCGTCTGGCGCGGCCGCGTCGTCTCGGGCGGCTCGACCATCACCATGCAGGTCGCCCGCTTGCTGGAGCCAAGGCCCGAACGCAGCCTTGCCGCCAAAGTCGCCGAAATGATCCGGGCCGTGCAGATCGAAAATCGGCTGAGCAAGGAAGATATCCTCGCTCTCTATCTGGCACTGGCTCCCTATGGCGGCAATCTCGAAGGCACGCGCGCCGCTTCGCTTGCCTATTTCGGCAAGGAGCCGAGGCACCTTTCCACCGCTGAGGCCGCCATGCTGGTAGCCTTGCCGCAGGCTCCGGAAACGCGCCGGCCCGACCGCTTTCCCCTTGCCGCGCAGGCCGCGCGCAACCGTGTGCTCAGCCTCTTGATGGGCAAGGGCATCATCAATGAAGATCAGGTCAGGGCCGCCGAAATCGAGCCGGCGCCGAGCGGGCGCCAGCTCTTCCCGATGTTTGCCGCGCATGTCGCCGAGCGCCTGGTCAAGCAGGATCGTGATGCGAACAAGAAGACCAGTCTCGTCGAGACCACAACGAATTCCCGCTCGCTGCAACAGCAGCTTGAAAATCTGGCGCGCGAACGGGCGACGGCGCTTGGCGGCGGAGTTTCCGTGGCCATCATCGCCGTCGATAACGCAACCGGCGAAGTCCGGGCGCATGTCGGCGGTGTGGGCTATTTCGACAAGGCGCGCGCCTGCCAGATCGACCTTGCGCAATCTCTGCGTTCGCCTGGCTCAACCCTCAAGCCTTTCATCTATGGCCTCGCCTTCGAGGATGGTCTTGCTCATCCAGAGACGCTGGTTGACGATCGGCCCATACGCTTCGGCATCTACAAGCCTGAAAATTTCGACGATGCCTTCCAGGGGACGGTGACCATGCGCCGGGCCCTGCAGCAGTCGCTCAATGTGCCGGCAGTGATGTTGCTCAATGCACTGGGCCCCAATCGCCTGATCGCGCGCATGAAGAATGCGGGAGCCGAGCCGCGATTGCCGGTGGACGCGGCACCGGGCCTTGCGGTCGGCCTTGGCGGGGCAGGAGTGAAGCTTACCGATCTGGCGACGCTCTATCTCGCTCTGGCGCGCGATGGAGAAGCGTTGCCGCTTATCTGGCGTCCTCAGGATAGAGCCAGTGCCGCTCCGACGCGCCGCCTGTTCGACAAGGCGGCGGCCTGGCAGGTTGGCGATGTGCTGATCGACTCTCCGCCGCCCCAGAATGCGCTTCCCGGCAAGATCGCTTACAAGACCGGCACATCCTATGGCTACCGCGATGCCTGGGCGGTCGGCTTCGATGGCGCCAATACGGTGGCCGTCTGGGTCGGCCGGCCAGATAACGAGCCGGTTTCCGAGCTCATCGGCCGCACCGCCGCAGCACCGATCCTGTTTGATGCCTTCACCAGGACAGCCGAGAAGCGCACGCCCTTGCCGCCCGCACCGGCCGGCGTCGTCTTTGCGCGTACCTCCGATCTGCCGCCCGCGCTGCAGCGTTTCCGCCCGGATAGCCTGCCGGAGATTGCGGCTTCCGGGCCCGGCGATGCGCCGCTTCAGATTTCCTTCCCGCCCGAGGGCGCCAGGATCGATCTCTCGGGCAGCGATAGCGATGCTGGGCTGGCGCTCAAGGCGATGGGCGGTGCCCCGCCTTTCACCTGGTTTGCCGACGGCATGCCGATCGTGATCGGCGAGCCGCGCCGCGAGACCGAATGGGAAAAGCCCGGCAAGGGCTTTGCGCGCTTGTCGGTCATCGACTCGCGCGGACATACGGCGAGTGTGCAGGTGAGG
>VAZZ01000436.1 GCA_005884715.1 Alphaproteobacteria bacterium
ACGAGTTCATAGACATCTTCCTTGGCGCCAACATCAATTCCACGCGTCGGATGATCGAGGATGAGGATCCGCACGCCGGCGATGCGCCATTTGGCGAGGACAACCTTCTGCTGATTGCCGCCGGAGAGGCTTCCCACCATGGTGGCGGTCGATGGCGTCTTGATGTTGAGGCGCTTGATCCAGTCCCTGGCGATCGAGCGCTCGGCGTCGAAGCGGATGACGCCGCGCGAAACGAACTTGGGCAGAGCGGCCAGCGTCATATTCTCGGCAACGCTGAAAGCCGCGATCTGGCCCTCGATCTTGCGCTCGCTGGGCAACAGCCCGATGCCCTTCTTCGTCGCATCATGGGCTGCACCGAAATGGACTTCATTGCCGTTAACCTTGAGGGTTCCACGATCGGCGGCCGCATGGCCAGCAAGACAGCGGGCGAGATCCTCGCGGCCTGAACCTATGACACCGGCGATGCCGATGATCTCGCCCTCATGCAAGGGGAAGGTGATATTGGCGAAGGCGCCGTCCTTGCCGAGGCCCGTGCATTCGAGGACGACCGTCTTTGCTGGCATGGCCTGGCGGGCTTCGCGGTAATATTCATGATGCAGCTGGCGCCCAACCATATGCTGATGCAGGGTCTTGACCGTCGCGTCCTTGGCCTGGAGCTCATGTACGATCCTGCCGTCCCGCATGACATAGACGCGGTCGGCGATTTCGAGCACTTCTTCAATCCGGTGCGAGATGAAGACGATGGAGGCGCGCTGCTTCAGGTCCTTGACAATCTCGAAGAGGAGATCGACTTCCTTGCGCTCGAGCACCGATGTTGGCTCATCGAGTAGGATCGTAATATCGCCCTTTATGCGGCTGTCGAGGGAGAGCGCCTTGGCGATCTCGACCATCTGGCGGTCGGCGAAAGTGAGATCGGCGCAGCGTGTGCCCGGATGGCAGTCGAGGCGCACTTTCTTCAATTCCGCCGCCGCCGCGTCATTCATGCGCGACTTCGAAATGAGACCGTAGCGCACAAATTCCTCCTCACGGCCAAGAAAGATGTTCTCTGCGACGGTAAGCGTCGGCAATATGGACTGCTCCTGGAAAACCATGGCGATGCCGGCATCGAAGGCGCGCCTGGGCGATGCGATCCTGATCGGCCGGCCATTGACGAGCACCTCTCCTTTATCCGGCTGATAAATGCCGTTCAGTACCTTGAGGAGGGAGGATTTGCCGGCGCCATTCTCGCCGATGAGGCCCACGACCTCACCCTTGTTGATGGCGAAGGACACATTGTCGAGCGCCTTCACGCCCGGAAAGGACTTGGAGATGCCGCGGACTTCGAGGACAGGCTGCATCATTTCACCACATCGAGGCGCGAGCGGTCGAGGGCAAGCGCCACGGCGGTGATGATCAGAAGGCCCTGGACGCCCTGCTGCACATAGGGTTCGATGCCCATGAGCACGAGGCCGTTGGCCAGCACGACGACGATCAATACGCCGATGACCGAGTTGAGAACCGAACCGACGCCGCCCGAAAGTGCCGTCCCGCCGACGACGACTGCCGTTATCGTGGTGAACAGGCGGCCCTGGCTGATCAGCGCGTGACCCTGGCCGAATTGCGCGGCCGACAGCACGCCGCCCAAGCCATAAAACAGCCCGGCGACGGTGAAGATCACGATGCGCGTGCGCTCGATCGGAATGCCGGCATGGCGCGCCGTCATTTCATCGGTACCAATAGCATAGAGCCAGCGGCCGAGGCGGGTGCGCTCCTGGATGACATAGGCAATGGCGACTGAAGCGGCGGCGATCCACACGGCCATCGGGATTCCGCCGATGCGGCCGAGCGACAGAAAGCGGAAGGTCTGGTCGGATATGCGCACCGTATCGCCGCCGAGCACCGCCATGGCGATGCCGACGCCGGCAAAGCCGACACCCAGCGTTGTCATGAAGGAGGGCGTCCTGAGCTTCACATGCAGCATACCGTTGAGTAATCCCATGGCGCCGCCGGTGATGACCGCGATCGGCACGGCGAGAAGCCCGATGGTGTAAGGGGTGATGTCATTGGCGACGAGGAGGCTTGCGATCACGGCCGTCAAGGCGACAATGCCCTCGACCGAGAGATCGATGCTGCCCATCAGAATGATGAACGTGGCGCCCATGCCAAGAATAAGAGGAATGGAAGCCGAATTGAGCAGGCGAATGAAGTTGCCAAGGGTGAGGAAATTGCTGTTGAACAGGCTGATGAGAATGCAAAGCGCCAACAGCACCGCCAGCGGCGCCCATTTTCGCCACTGCGCCAGAGCGTTGCCATTAATCGCAACAGATCTCATGCATCCTCTCCCACGCAAGATGTACCCCTCTCCCATTGTTTCGCAACGGGAGGGGGAAATGACTGGAGGGCTTGCCGCGTGCAGCGGTATCAACTGCGACATTGGATCTGGCCCGTCGATTTTCCCCACAAATCGGCGAAATCCGTCTTGGGTGGGTTGTTCTTATAGTTGGCGACGGTGTCCTTGGTCACGATTATGCCGGTGCCGTAGAATTCGCGGTGTTCCTTCGGCTCCTTGGTGATGTCGATCTTGCCGGTAACATGGGCATAGGGAATGGCGAGGCCCATGCCGCCCGTCCAGAGCGGATCCCACGCGACGGTGCCGGCGAACTCGCCGGCTTCGATCGCCTTCACGGCCGCATCTATGCCGTCGATGCCGACAACCGGAACCTTGCCGGCAAGCCCGTTCTGGCGCAGTGCCTCGAGTGCTCCCATGCCCATGCCGTCATTGGCGGCGAACACGCCTTTGACCTCATCACCAAAGCGCGTGATCCAGGCCTGGGTGATGTCGAAGGCTTTCTGCTCGTTCCAGTCGGCAGGCTGGAAGTCGAGCAGCTTCACCTTCCCATTGGTCTTGGCGATGGCGTTGTCGAGACCGAGCTTGCGTTCGATGGCGGGCACGTTGGAGAGGATGCCGCCCAGCGCTACGATGCCGCCCTCACCGCCAAAGGCGGCGAAGAGCGCATTGGCGATCGCTTCCGCCGTCGGCACGCCGTCGAAGGACATATGAGCCACATAGTTCGGATCGAAATCCCATGGGTGGAGATCATCGGGCTTGTTCCACTGGGTGACGACGAAGCCGCCGGCTTTCTTTACTTCCTCGACGATGACACGCGCATCGGGCGAATCATTGGGATCGACATTGAGGATGAGCTTGCCGCCGGTGCGCTGGAGCAGGGCCTTGATGTCGGCAATGCCCTTCTCGGAGTTGCCCTCGGTGACGAGCGTCTCATATTTGGCGCCGATGGTCTTGGCGAAGTCCGCACCGCCCTTGGCGAAGGTCGCGTGATAGGGATTGGCGACGGAGCGCATCGAATTGGCGAGCGTCCAGGTCGTTTCCTGGGCGGTGGCCGGCATCGGGAAAGTGCTTCCCAGGGCGGCGAGCGCGGTTGCACCCGCCGCTCCCTTCAGCATGGCACGGCGGTTCAGGCGCAGATCAGGCGAATAGGATTTTCCGGCAGCCATTCTAGTCCTCCCATTTCTCTACTTTACTGCACTAATTAGTTACTGCATTCTAGCCTAGAGTCAAGGCGACTCCTGCGGACCTTGAAATCGGCCATGCAGCCAAAGAGATCCTTTTAAATACAGGATGTTAGATATGAATACGGCCTCTGCCACCGAACTTGCTCCAATACGGAAATCCACGCCGAGGGCGCGTGACGCGGATCTGACCAGGAAGCGGATACTGGCAGCGGCGACGGCGGAATTCGGGCGCAAGGGGCTGGGCGGTGCCAGGGTCGATGAGATCGCGCGGCGCTCGAGATCCAACCAGCGCATGATCTATCATTATTTCGGCAGCAAGGAATTGCTGTTCACGGCAGTGCTCGAGGCGGCCTATTCGGATATCCGTGCGGCCGAGCAGAAGCTAAATCTCGACGCGCTCGGTCCGACCGAGGCGATCGCGACGCTGGTGCGCTTCACCTGGAACTACTATCTCGAACATCCCAAGTTCCTTTCGCTCGTCAACAGCGCCAACCTGCATCGCGCGAGGCATCTCAAGGGCTCGCAGACGGTACGCGAGGTTATGGGCAAATTCGTCCAGATGGTGAAGGCGATCCTCGATCGCGGCGCGGCGATGGGCGAATTCCGCGAGGGGATCGATCCGGTACAGCTCAACATCACGATCGCCGCCATCGGTTACTACTATCTCACCAATCGTTTCACCGGCTCGATCATCTATGACCGCGACCTGATGGCGCCCGACAATCTCGATCAGCGTCTCGCCTTCAATCTCGAAACGATCCTGCGTCTGGTGCGGAGAGAGTCATGATCCCGATTCCGAAGCATCCGCCGGATATTTATGTGCAGATCCGCGAGACGGCGCGACGCTTTGCCGAGGGTCGGATACGCCCTCGCGCGGGCGAGCTCGATGAAAGCGAAGCCTTTCCCGCCGACATCTATGGTGAAATGGCGGAGCTCGGCCTGTTCGGCATCACGGTGCCGGATGACTATGGCGGCGCCGGGCTCGATACGCTTTCCTATGCCCTGGTGATGGAGGAATTGTCGCGCGGCTATGCCTCGATCGCCGATCAATGCGGGCTCATCGAACTGATCGGCACGCTTCTGTCGGTGCATGGCAATGAGAGGCAGCGCGGACTGTATCTGGCTGACGCGCTCAGCGCCCGCAAGCGGGTTGCCTATTGCATCACCGAAGCCGAGGCCGGCACCGACGTTTCCGGTATCAGGACGACGGCTGAGCGCGACGGATCGGGCTTCAGGCTTTCCGGCACCAAGATGTGGATTCACAATGCGCCCGTTGCCGATTTCGCCTACGTGCTGGCGCGCACCGATGCCGCCCTCGGCAATCGCGGCATGTCCATCTTCATCGTCGATCTCGACCAGAATGGTGTGGCGCGCGGCAAGAAAGAAAAGAAAATGGGCCAGCGCGCCTCGCCGGTGGGAGCGCTGCATTTCGATGAGGTCAGGCTTAGCGCAGATGCGCTGCTGGGACCGCTCAATCGCGGCTTCCACATCATGATGAGCGCGCTCGACAAGGGGCGTATCGGTATCGCGGCACTCGCCATCGGCATCGCGCAAGCGGGGCTCGAGGCCGCACTCGATTATGCCAAAACGCGAAAGCAGTTCGGCAAGCCGATCGCGGAGAACCAGGGCCTGCAATGGATGCTGGCCGACATGCAGAAGGACATCACGGCCGGCCGTTCTCTGGTCCATCGTGCCGCCATGACCATGGACGGAGGGTTTCCCGCCACGATGGATTGCGCCATCGCCAAATGCTTCGCCGGCGACACGGCCGTCCAGCATACCGCCAATGCCGTGCAGATCTTCGGCGGCTCGGGCTATATCCGCGGCTTCGAAGTGGAGCGGCTCTATCGCGACGCCAAGATCACCCAGATCTATGAAGGCACCAACCAGATCCAGCGCACCATCATTGCGCGCGAATTGCTCAAGGCCTGACAATGGCGACCGGACTTCACACTTCTGTCGGACAGCGCGTCTCCTTCAGCAAGACCGTGTCGGAGAGCGATGTCTATCTGTTCGCCGGCATCACCGGCGATTTCGCGCCCAATCATGTCGATGAGCAGTTCATGCGGCAGACGCAGTATGGCCGCCGGATTGCGCATGGGGCTTTACTGGTCGGATATATGTCAAGAGCGTCGACGATGATCGTCGAGAAAATGGCGGGAGAGGGTGCTGCGCTCTATCCCGTCTCGCTCGGTTATGACCGGGTCCGCTTCCTCAAGGCGGTCTTCATCGGCGATACGATCACGGTCACCTATGTCGTCACCGGCTGCGACAGCGATAGGAACCGGACCACCGCCAACATCGAAGTCACGAATGAGGGCGGCGAGGTGGTGGCCGTTGCGACCCACATCATGAAGTGGTTGCCGACAGGCTAGATGCCCAACTACTTGAATTGGCGTTCAAAATCATGTGACGCCAGGTGATGAGCGCTTGTCGCAGGTGCTATAGGCTGGCGAGCCGAATCCCCGTAGCTGTGTCGCCCCCATGTTCCCCCGCACCTCCAACATCCCTGAAAGTGCTCCAGACGCCCTGTTGCGCCAGGCGGATGTCGCAGCCGAAAAATTCGTGGCCGTCATTCGCATGCTGGTTGCCCTGGCGTTGTTTCTGGCGGTCAAATTCGCCTTTTCGCGGGGACCGATGCCGGACGTCGGTATTGTCGAAGCCCGCATGGGGCGAGGATTGTCATCGGCATCCTGTTCCTGACCGGCGCGCTCACCTATGCCTTGCTCTATTTCGGATTCTGGTCGCGCTGGATCGCCTATGTCACGGTGACGATCGACATCCTGGCCATCGGCCTCTCTCTGACCGGCGATCTTGTCGAGGCGGGCCTGCCGGGACGCTTCGCCGCGGCGTTGCCGGCAGCGGTCCAGATCTACAGCCTGGCGCTCATGCTCACGTTGCTGGGCGATACGGTCAATGTCGCCAACCGCCTGGAGCAGGCGACGAAAATCCATGACATGCCGCGCTCATCGCCTCGGCCAATACGGTGACGGAGACCGGCGAGAACCGGTCGCAGTGGCGCGATCTCGGCCATGCCGAACTCAGGGGCAGGGCCGAACCTCTCCATATAGTGGGCTTTTCCGGCTGAGACGTTACCCCGCGCTCTATACCGCCTGATGCTGGAAGAACTGCAGGAACATCTCGCGCTCTGTGGTGATGTCGAGCTTCTCATAGATGCGCCGGCGGTGATTCTTGACTGTGCCCACGGTAATGCCGAGCCGTTCGGCAATCGTCGCGGTCGGATGTCCGCTGAGAATGAGCTGGGCAAGCTCCTTCTCGCGCGAGGAGAGCTCCGGCCAAAGGCCTTGCGGAATCCTGGGCTCGCGCTGGGGAATGCCGCCCTTGCCAAGCGGCGCGTCGGTGCGGGTGAAATCCGGCCGGCGTGATTTGATGTCGAGCGCATGAAGTGCTGCGAAGACGGGCAGGCGCTGTGTCAGCAAGGCGATCTCTGCATCCCTGAAGGGCTGGCGTGCCCGATCGAGGAAAATCCCAAGACACCAGTCGCCACCGTCCTCGAGAAGAATACCGACCTCATCGCAGATCTCCGACTGGGCGAGAAACTCGGCCATGTATTTGCCGCGCTTCAGATCATCATCGGCAAGATGCTTGAGCGGCACGATGCCGAGCTGCCGTCTTTCCCTCCAGCGCGCATAAAAGGGATCGTAGACATAGTAATTATCGAGATAGCGGCGGACCATCTCGTCGGAAAAGCGCCGATGTTTGACGAATTCGGGTTTGCGCGTCTGCGAATAGCGGGTGACGGTGATCAGGTCATGCGCAACCAGCGAACCGATGACGTCGATCAGGCGATCGACATGGTCTTCGGTACCCGTCGCCGCGATCGCCTCTGCCAGCTCCTGCCAGAATTCACGCATCCGGTCGTCCAATTGAGCGCCGCCCTGCATGGCCGTCATTGTGTCTTTTGGCATATGGCGCCCGGTTCCAGCCGCCAATAGCCTCGCTGAGGAAAATCAAGACCAATGGAGTGTCTGGCCATGGAGAATCCCATCGTGATCGGCATCGATGCCGGCGGCACCATGACCGACACCATTCTTGTAGATCAGCACGGACATTTCAAGATCGGCAAATAGGCGACGACGCCGCGCGACGAGGCGGAAGGCTTTATCGCCTCGGCTGCGGATGCCGCCGAAGCCTGGGGTATCTCCCTGGACGAGCTCTTCTCAGGGGTGAATGTCGTCC
>VAZZ01000437.1 GCA_005884715.1 Alphaproteobacteria bacterium
GAACGAAAAGCGCGTTCAGCTTAGGTGGAGGATGCGATGTACCGAATGCTGGTCGTATCCGCGATGCTTGCAGGCCTCACTTTGCCGATCGGCGCCCATGAACGGGCGGTTGTCTGGACGCCAAATGCCCGGGAAGCCGAGGGTCAATGTTTTCGCCTGATAGCGGACTGCGTAGAGGCCTGCGGTCCGGTCGCCGATAGGTCCGGCGATAGCTGCGTCGATAGATGCCTGCGCGTCGATCTGTGTAATCATAGGTTCTCGCGCAGCAATCTACCGGACGACAATCTGACGACGAGTTCATTGCCGGACAGCAAACTACCCGCAGACCGGCTGCCCGACAGTCGCTTGCCTTAGTGCGTCCATTTGATGGAGCGGTACCTCTTGACCTTTACTGTAGGAAGTCGCCGCATTTGGGCGCCGGTACCGAGCCCCAGGGCATGATGGCGACCGTCGTCGTCGAGTTCTGCGGGCTGCCTTCGATGAGCTTGTCCGTATAGCTCAGATAGACGAGCGTATTGCGCTTGGCATCGCAGCCGCGCGAGATGTGGAATTTCTTGAAGAACAACGAGCGGCGCATCCGGTAGACGTCATCGCCCTGGCCGAACTTGCCCTTGAATGTGATGGGACCGATCTGACGGCAGGAGAGTGATGTTTCCGAGCGCTCTTCGGCAAAGCCAGCCCAGCCGCTCCAGCCGCCGATCTCGGGCACGGTGAAATGGCAAGCGACGCCCTCGACCAGCGGGTCATCGAGCGCATAGGTCGCTAGCTTCGCGTCCGGCGACAGCATGCGCCAGACCGTCGTCTTCTTGAAAATGAGTTCGGGATCATCCGTTTGCTGCGCCGCCAATGGCGCTGTCAGTGCAAATCCCGCCAGGGCGAGCATGGCGAATTTGGCGAAATAGCGCATGAACGGTTCTCCTTTGCGGCCTCGGACAAATGGGTCCGCCGGGACCGATTTCAAGACTTGATTTTCAGGCGGTCTAACCCGGCCTTGATGTCGCTCATCAGATCGTCGGGATCCTCGAGCCCGATATGGAAACGCAGGCACGTGCCCGAGCGTGACCAAGGCCTGGCGGTACGAACGGGCTTGAAGGGTACACACAGGCTCTCAAAGCCGCCCCAGGAAAAGCCCATGCCGAAAAGCTCGAGCCCGTCGAGGAAGGCGCCGAGCGCTGCCTCGCTCTGCGGCCTGAGCACCACCGAGAACAGCCCGCTGGCGCCGGTGAAATCGCGTTGCCAGATTGCATGCCCCGCGGCACCCGGCAAAGCGGGATGGAGGACCTCTTCGACTTCCGGTCGGGTCTTGAGCCATTCAGCGATTTTAAGTGCGCTCTTCATATGCCGTTCGAGCCGGACATCAATCGTGCGCAGGCCGCGCAAAGTGAGATACATGTCGTCAGGCCCGGCAAACTGCCCGAGCGATTCATAGCCATCATTGAAGCGCAGCCATGTCGCCTCATTGCAGGTGACGGCACCCATCATCGCATCCGAATGGCCGACGATGTATTTCGTTGCCGCATGCACCGAGATGTCGGCACCATGGGCGAAGACATTGAAATAGTGACCGCCCGACCAGGTATTATCGACGACCACGACAGCGCCGCCCTTGTGCGCGACCTCGGCAATCGCCGGCACGTCCTGCACCTCCATCGTCTGCGACCCGGGGCTCTCGCAATAGACGATGCGCGTCGTTGCGCGCATGAAGGCCGAGATGGCGCCGCCCAGCAGCGGATCATAATATTCGGTGACGACGCCCCAGTTCTTGAGAAGGCCGTCGCAGAAGGCGCGCACCGGCGCATAGACCGCATCGGTCATCAGGAGATGATCGCCAGGCTTGAGGAAGGAAAGGAGCGTAGTGGTGATGGCGGCAAGCCCGGACGGCCCCACCTTGCTGGCAAATCCGTTTTCGAGCGTCGCAATTGCGGCCTCGACCGAGCGCGAGGTCGGCGTCCCGCGCCGCCCATATTGATAGGTCTGCTTGCGCTCCTTTAAGGCCTCATAGGTGGGATAGAGGATGGTCGATGCATGATAGACGGCCGGTGAGACAATACCGTGTTCAGAAAAATCGCGTGCGGTCGAGATAAGACGGGTTGCCGGCTTGAGGGTCTTGGAAGTGATTTTGGATTTGGCCATGGTTCTGGTCACGTGGGGAGAGATATAGTCTTTCCGGTTAGCACGGCTCGAGGCTAACGGAAAAGGCATGAGTGATATGTCGCCATTGGGAAGGTTCGTTCTCATCGCCATGCTGTGGGGACTTCGCTTTGCCGCTCTTGCTTTCGTCGCCACCTTCGCCATCGTGATCTGGC
>VAZZ01000058.1 GCA_005884715.1 Alphaproteobacteria bacterium
ATATTGTTGGGGTCAAAAAGGAGGGTCGAGGCCAAATGCATAGCGTCAAATTCGCCGGGCGGAGGATTTATCTTCCCGGCCATCCGGTGATCAGGATCATCCTGGGTTCGTTGTTGCTGGTCGGCGGCTTCCTCGGATTTCTGCCAGTCCTCGGCTTCTGGATGGTCCCGCTCGGCCTCATGATTCTCGCCGTCGATATCCCGACGGCGCGCCGCCTGAGACGGCGGATCGAGATCAGGTTCGGCCGCTGGCTGGTCAGGAGATCACCCAAATGGGCGAGCCGCTTCGGGTTTTCAGCCGGCGGAAAGGCGGTCTGATGATGGAAATTGGAGGCCCCGCCCGGATTTCGCAAAATTAGTCAGTACAAAGACTTATGCCAAGGTGTGGCCCCGCACTTCGCCTCGATCGACGGCCACGATAATCTGCGTCAGCTTGATCAGCTCATGGTTCATGGTCGAGGCGCGAACGGAACAGGTTCTGCTCTCCCCTATCACGGCGTTCGCGCGGCTTCGTGGCGAATCTAGAGGCTTCTGTGAGGTCGCGGCACGGATTGAGAGTATCGCGACCGCATTGAAGCCGGATTGAACTAACCCGCGGGATGGTGTGCACGCCGTGAGGATTGCAGCTGTGCGGCCTGTTCCGAGGCGATGATGGTGATGTGCTGCACGCTCGCCGGCGCCGGCCGGATGATGAGGCGGGAGCATGCCAGGCGAATCGCCACGATCACATTATTTCAGTTTTATCAAGTTTTTTCTTTACAATTTTAACAGAATTGTTATTGTAATTTCCGCAACGGTACCGCGCAAGCGCGGAGGAGGTGAAGTGGACATTGTATCCATCCACCCAGATCGATACTCAGCGGTCGCCACGATTTCTGAGTTTGAAGTGACAATCCGAACATAAGCAATTTTTCCATCCCTAAAGCGTGCGCCGGTTAATCGGCGGCGAAGGGGGACGGTTTTATCTGGCATCTGACCTGACACAATCGGGGCGCGAATCCGAATTTGTGAAAGGGCCCATTTCAGCTATGTCAAACGATCCGGTCGCGAACTACCTATTCGGCGCGCCGGGCGGCCTTACCCAGAACAAGGCCGATTACGCCGACAATGTAACGAGCGCGTTCTTCGTCATCTCCCAGCTTCAGGCCAAGGGCTTGGCGACGGTCGACATCACGACATGCATTTGCTCGGCTGATACGGGTGTAAATTACGTCAACAATTTCGAGCCTGGCACCTCGCCCGACATCCCCACATTGCACCTTGCCGCGGGCGACAAGGTCGAATGGGTGACTGACAGCGAGCACAATCGCGTGCTGACTGAAAATGGCGCTGGCAAGTTCGATATCGGTGCGTTCGAGATATCGGGAGATATCCACTTCGAGGATGGACCGACGATCGACCGCTCGGTGCAAATCACGGTTGGGACCGCAGCATGACTACTCCAGATCGCAATGCTCGCGCGAGGAGATTTCATGTTGACCACTTGCGAGAGCATCGTGGTGGTTCGGATCTTGAGCGACCGCTGTTCTTTGTAACGGTTTCGGAACCTGTTGAGTTCAGCACTATCGAGCCCAGGGCCGCAGACCTGAAAGGAGCAGACTCATCGACCTGTGGCCCGGGTGAACGCTTACTGTCGCGTACGGCTTCCACCAACTTGCTTAATGGCTGGTGGCCGAAATACGGCAAGCGCTGCTTTGATGTTATTTTTGCTAGTGCTGCGCTCGTTTTGCTGGCGCCAGCAATGATTTTGATTGCAGTTTTCGTGCGTGGATCAAGCCCAGGCCCCGTTTTCTTCAGGCAGATGCGCCATGGCCGCGGCTACAAGCTGTTCTCAATCTACAAATTTCGGACCATGGTCGTTAGCGACTCGAGCGGCGGTATCGTGATGCAAGCGAAGGAGCATGACGATCGTGTCTCCCGGATTGGCGCCTTTCTGAGGCGCACCAGCCTTGATGAGTTGCCCCAGCTATTCAATGTCTTGGCGGGGGACATGTCGATTGTTGGACCCCGACCACATGCGCCCTTGACAGCGATCGGCGATGTCTTTTTCGAGACGCTGGCCACGACAGAAAAATACTGCATCCGCTACAGCGTGAGGCCTGGTATCACCGGTCTTGCTCAAGTGTCCGGTTGCAGAGGCGCAATGTCGACGCACGAGGTGGCCATCCAGAGGCTTGAGCGCGACATCCAGTATCTCCGAGAACAGAGTGTTTGCTAAACGAGGTGCCTGTGAACTGATCCGAACGCATTGATCCAAAAGGAGAACCGGCGATGATGTTCAAGCGAGAACTCTCCGTCCATAGCGGCGAATTCCAGTGCAACGGGTATATCCTGCTCAAGGATGTCATTTCCGATGAGTTCATGGCCTACCTTAAGGATTTCCATCGCCGGTGCCTTCGGCACCGCCGTGCTCTACATCAAGCTCAACGACGAGAACCTCGATCCCCTGGGCGAGGACATTTACAGCGCCTCGAAGCAGCAGTCTCCGGCAGCGCTGCCGGTTACCGCTTGATCTTTAAGTATCGTGATGACCATGCAATCGCAGGGCCGCCGCGCGCAAAAGCAAGCGTCACGCCCTTTCGCCGTGATGGACGCATCAACAGTGCTTTGGATAACAGGAAAACCGGCGCGGTCGGACGCAGCAGTCTCCTGGAAGATCAGGTCAAGGATAACAGAAACAACCAAGTTATGGGATTGGGTGGCTGGGTCAT
>VAZZ01000438.1 GCA_005884715.1 Alphaproteobacteria bacterium
CCACGCAATTCAAAGATACGTCTGCCATCCGATGTATAAAATCCAATAGGAAGTATCTCTGCACGTCCCCATACACTAGATACCACAAAGTCAATTCGCTTCTTAGACCAGTTAAAGTGCTGTTTGATAGGAGCACCAGCCAACTGCATATTATCACCAAAGTAGAGATTAAGAGCTTCATCTCTTGGAGCCTTATGAATGATGGAAATTAGCTGACCAATTTCTTCATAAGCCTGCGCCTGGCAAGGATGTGTCCAGGCATGGGGATCAAAGTTATTATCAATACCAACCCTATTTCCAATCTTATTAATAGCAAGCCTTGGCAAAGGCAATGTCAGAGCGGCTGCACCACCATTAACTCGATTTGCTCGAATTTCTGGAGTTGTTGCCCTGTCATAACCAAGCCAAGTACCAGTAGAAGCATTACTATGATGATAACCAACACCATACAATCCAGGAAGAGCAGTAGGATTTGTAAGACCATCAACAACTAGAACATCTGTAGCAGTGGCACCAGCAATAGCAGGAGTTACGCTAATCTGCTTATTTTCCACATCCCAAAGAGTGATAATACCCTTTCCACGGAATGTAGCAAGAGTTGCATCATATACCTGAATAACCTGGTCATATCGAACAAGTCGAGCACCAAACTCCGAATCAAGAGTATAAGTATCAACTCCACCGCTAGTAGTTACAACAGTAATAGTTCCTACCTGACCAGTTCCGGTACCCTGCAACTGAGCATCAAGCTGTCGCTTAATCTCAACAGTAGCACCTGCCGTCAAACGACGAACTGCATTAATGACAGACTTTCTTCTATCGTCGGTACTCCACTGAGTTAGTTTAGTATATTCAATATTCTCTGAAAGAAATACAGGTCGAACAACGGCCTTGTCCCAAGTAGGACCGCCGCCTCGTCCCAAATCTCCACCATCAGGATTAAAATACTGGAATCTACCTCCAGGCCTCAATTCCATAGGAGCACGCATTTCACGATATGATACAATCTCTACATCACGCTTCTTAATATTACCGAAGAAAGTGTCGTCAGACTCGAAAACAGTTGTTACCTTCGGTAGAACTCTTTCCAGTTCTGTACCGGCAACAACTGATTCAATTACAGGTCCAGGCATTTGCTAATCCCTCATGAAAAAATCAGTTACTGATTCTCCTTTTTGCATACTATTTTTACCCGTTTTATTGGAGGGCTTGCCAGATGGAATCGGCTTCCTAGTTCTAGGAGTTTCTTCTTCTACTTCGTCTGTCTCTTTTGTCCTTGATTCAGGACGTGAATCTTTTAGAGCTTCTGCTCTAGCTTTCAGAATTGCCTGCTTCAAATTTCCCTTGGCACGGGAGAGATAATATGACTGAATACGACCTAGAGAATCTTTTGAGAACTTATCCTCAAAAGCAACTTTCCAGAGTCGGTCTAGATTCTTCACT
>VAZZ01000439.1:0-7661 GCA_005884715.1 Alphaproteobacteria bacterium
CGCGCCTTGCACATCGTGACCGGCAATGCCGTAAATCGCGTCCAGGCTGGCCCAGGCATCGGCTCCCGCCTTCAGCGCCTTTATGAAGTCATCGATGCGGTAAAGATGCGTGTATGTCACAGGCCCGGTGAAGCGGGCTCGAAGGGCCAGTGTCGCAGCATCGAACTGGAACAGATTGATCTTGCTGGCCGCCACGATGGGCGTGCCATATTCAGTATTCGCAGCAGTCGAGGGATGCGTGCCATCGCCATCGGTCTGGGTTGCTTTTACAGTGGCACCGTTAGAGAGCGCCGGGACCGGATTGTTGCAAGTGACGGTATATGGGCCGGATCCAGAACGGGCGATCACGGTGCTGATGACGACACTGGCGGTGCCGTCATTGAACACGAGGTTCTCGCCCAGCGTCGGCGCATCGGTCATCGAGAGGCTGCCGGTGCCGCTATAGGCTGCAGCGAGCGTCGTTGTGAAGGGACGCACCTTCCATTTGGATTGTGTGCCTGCATCGTGATACGCCTCGCCGATCTGGAAGCACATGATGGCCGGCGCGACATTGGCGATAAGGTCCGTATTGGTGTCGAGCCTCGCGTCGAGAGCGGAAATCTGATCCGCCAGAGTCGTTCCCGGCCTGTTATTTGCGTAACTGACCTTCGGCAGCATCGTGCGCGTTGCGCAGGGCATGCCATAAGTAACGTTGATCCAGTCCAAAGCATTGTCGATGTGCCGGCGCCAGATGACACTGTCCGTGCCGGCTTCGTTTTCGTCACCCGCAAGCGCCAGGTCGAAGGGAAGCCCAGTCGAAATTGACCTGAGGATATAATCGCGATGATTGAATTTACCCACCGCTAAACTGCACTGCGCTTCCAATTGTGCGCCGGGGACGGCAAAATTCATGTAGGGTAGGCGCGGCCCAACTGAATTCTCATCGAGGCCGCGCTGCCAGAAGCCGAAATTGGCGCGGGCATCGGCCAGGCTCGTGGCTTCGTCTTTACCGAAGCCGATGCTGTTGTCGAAGATCAGCGGAACCAGACGACCATCATTTCCCCGAGCCACGACGACCGATGGGCCGTAAAACTGCCCTGATGCGGTGTTGCTGACTGACCCGCCGGATAGTTTCGTGAGGTCTAAGGTAGCGGACCACTCCGCTGCTTCCCCGAGCGTCGAAATCCTTGAATAGCCGATCGGACGCACACCTCCGATCGCTGTATGCTGGATCGTGCGAAACTGAACCATGGCGCTGCCGCCTGGGGTGAAAGTGCTGGCGACCTTGCCCCATCTTCCCGGCTGGCCGGCGGTCTGTACGCCTTCAGCCTGGCCATCGAAGGATACCTGATGAAAAACACCGGCAACCGCGACCGAGCCCCAGACACTTCCGTCATTTGGAATATCGACTTCCGGATTCGCAGGATCGAGAACATTGCAGCGAAAATGCGGATAGAAAGCATAGAAATCATAGGCTGCGTATTCCGGCATTCCGCCGGCAATGCGTGAGGTCATATACTCCTTGCCGGCAACGACTGCGGCAGACTGGCCGATCATCATGTGGACGCGCGTCGATGCGCCCATGAGGCGCTGATCTCGGGCAACGGGATCGCCAACGCTGCTGCTTTGCAGAGCTAATTGAAGCTTAGGCTCAAGTTGCGGCCCGACCCTCAATTCCTTCATGTCCCGATGCAACGGCAATGAGCATTCAAATGCTGCTCACTCATTGACGCAAAACTATGGGCTCCAGCCGGCAAAGACAAGGCGCAATTTGACTGCTGATCACCTCAAAAGCAATTGCGACTTGTCGCGGATCGAGGCGATCAGTGTCTCATGACTTCCGCAGGGAAAATCCGTGCGCCCGGGCAGCATTAACACACTACCTTTCCTCATTCTACGCGTCTCCGGTCAGATTTCCTGTCCAGCCTGACGCTGTTCGAGCGCGATGCTCATCCTAACTCCAATCTGTCGAAACGGCTCGGGGGGAATCCAGCTTGGTCCCTTGAGCGCCAGCCGGTCCGACAACAGCACCGATTGGCTACCGCAAGCCATCTCAGCAAGGAGATGGCCGTTTATCGTGCCGCGCACCACCCCCGACCCGTTGCACCCCGCCGAGACGAAAAGGCCCGGGCGATCCATTCCGAAGAAAAGCCCGCCATTGTGTGTAATTGCAGTCACTCCGCCCCAGACGTGCTCCAGTTGGTGGGAGGCCATTTGGGGATAACGGCTCAGGTAAAGTTGTGTGAGCAAGGCGCGCACCTGCGCCAAAGGTAATTCGCGCTCGTAGCTGTCTCCACTTCGCACCAGGAAGCGGCGGTTCGCGAATTTGCGTAATGTCGTGCCCAATCGGTGAGCGGGGATAATCCCCCATTGCGGCAGCACGCCAAGTTTGGCCAGCTCAACCTGGTCGAGCTCGGGGGTGAGCCCACCATAGGTATAGATTGCGATTATCCGGTCGCGCAGCAGGCCAAGTGCTCGTGCATGAGCGTTCGCGGCGATCAAGACTCTGTCGGCGGAGAACTCCCCGCGCGTGGTCGCAACACGCAGTGGTCCGGTCCTGGACACGCTAGTCACCTCCGTACGCTCGAGGAGATGGACACTCTCGGGAAGGCTTTCTCCAAGCCCGCGAACGAGGGCGGCCGGTTGCACAAAGACATTGCCATGCGGGCTGTAGGCGCGTCGGTAATATGTGGTACCAGTCGATACTGTGAGCTCAGCACTTTCAACAAAGTGCCCAGCACGCCGCCGCATCGAGACGCGGTGCCTCCTCGTCCCATCCGCAATCGATGTCATGCGCGATAACAAGCCGGCGCAGCAATTCGAGGCCGGCGCGGGCGAGCCGGATCTGCCGAGCCGCGGCATGATCCGCTGTATCTAGGCCATGGGCGCGTGGTTCGATCGGGAAAGCAGAAAGGAAGCCTGAGTTGCGTCCAGCCGCACCCTCGCCGAGTTCAGAGGCCTCAATGACCAGAACCTCGCGGCCGGGCTCGAGTTCGGCAAGGCGCCGTGCTGCGGCGAGCCCGGTATAGCCTGCTCCTACCACGATGCTCGCGACCTGCCGTGTCCGCGGCAGCTCCACTCTTGCCTCTCGAGCGGCCAGGAGTGCATTCCAGCCCGAAAGCGAGCGGTAGTGCGGAGCAAATTCAGCGGATGGGATGGTCACGACTGCCTCGCGATTGTGATCTAACTAACATTGGCCAGGAACGGATTGCTGCGGCGCTCCTCGCCGATCGAGCTCGCAGGGCCATGCCCGGGTAGGAAAGCGACATCATCGCCGAGGGGAAGCAGCTTGTCGCGGATCGAGGCGATCAGCGTGTCATGACTCCCATAGGGAAAATCCGTGCGCCCGACCGATCCCTGGAACAGCACATCGCCCATGAAGCAGAAGCGATGCGCGTTGTTGAAGAACACCACCGATCCGGGCGTGTGGCCGGGACATTCCAGAACCGCGAATTCGAGCGCCCCCACCGTGACCTTGTCACCCTCCTTCAGCCACCGATCAGGCGTGAAGGGGCGCGCTTCATAGCCATATTGTGCACCCGATTCCTTCAGCCGATCGAGCAGGAAGGCATCTTCCGTATGCGGACCTTCGATCTCGACCTTGAGTCTGTCGCGCAATTCCGCTGCCCCGCCCGCGTGATCGATATGGCCATGGGTGAGGAGAATCTTTTCGACCGTAACCTTCGATTGTTCGACGGCCTGCAGGATCGCATCGACGTCTCCGCCGGGATCGATCACGGCGCCGATATGGGTGTCGGCGTTCCAGATCAGCGAGCAATTCTGCTGAAACGGGGTGACCGGAATGATCATGATTTTGGGACGTGTCATGGCCGCCGTGCATAGCGGCGCCAAGCCCCATGCGCAAGACGCAGGGCTGCTCTTGCGGAGGCTGTGACGAAACCGCTAGAGCTGCGCCTGGAGCAACCATTCCCTTCCTGAGGACCAGCAATGTCGGCGTCCCTGCCATTCGCGCAGCGCTACCGGACGATTTTCGCGGCCATCGCGACGATTGCTTGTTGCGATATTGCCATGGGCCTGACACTGCAGCTGCTGCCCTTGCTCATGGAGCAAAACAGGATTCCGGCCTGGATCATGGGCCTCAATGCCGCCATGGCGCCTTTGGGCATAATGCTTGGTGGTCCATTCCTGCCACGCATCGTATCTTGTCTCGGCTCCAAGCGCGTCGTCCATGCCAGCATCATCATGACCATGGCGATGCTCGCCTGTTTCAAGCTGTTTCCAAGCATGTGGGCCTGGTTTGCCATCCGCTTTGTCTTCGGCATGGCGGCCGGCACCTTGTTCACCGTCAGCGAGGCGTGGATCCTGAGTGGTGCCAAACACGGCAACCGCGGCCGTATCATGGGGCTTTATACGAGCGTCCTCGCGATCAGTTTTTCGATCGGCCCCCTGATTATTCCCTTCACCGGCCTAGATGGCTGGCTGCCTTGGCTGATCGGTATCATGTGCGTAGGGATGAGTGCCATTCCGCTCGCCTGGCTTAATATCTCGGAAGCGGCATTCCAGCACAAGGAAGGTGGCGGCTTCCTTGCCTTCGTAAGGCAGGCGCCCTTGCTGCTGTTTGCCGTCGGTACCCTCACCTTCTTCGACGCCGTCATTCTGTCCTTCTTCCCGATATTCGGACTGAGATCAGGCCTTGCTGTCAAGCAGGTGACCATGATTCTCGGTGTCGCCATCATCGGCAATGCGCTGATGCAGATACCGATTGGATTGCTCGCCGACAAATGGTCACGGTTTGGCGTGATCATCCTGTCGGCTGTCATCACCACCATCCTTGCCATATCGATGATCTGGACTATCAATACCTGGCTGATCTGGCCGGTCATGCTGATCCTCGGCACCACCGCCTTTGCGATCTACACCGTTGCCCTCGCCATCCTTGGCGACAATTTCGAAGGCCCCGATCTCATTGCCGGTAGTGCTGCTTTTGGTGCCATGTGGGGCATTGGCGGCCTGCTGGGCCCGCCCATTGCCGGCGCGGCGACCGACGCCTTCGGCATCGATGCCATTCCGACAACGATTTCGCTGATCTATGTCGTCCTGCTTTTGGGCCTCTGCCTGTCAGGCGGAAAATTCGTGCGGAGCGCGGCGCGTGGATAGACAGCGCTGGATCAATCTCTTTGCCGCCATCGCCGCGATCACCGTTTTCGGCTTCGCGCTCGGGCTCATGTTCCCGCTGCTCTCGCTGGTGATGGAAGAGAACGGTGTAACGCCCAAGGTCATCGGCTACAACACCGCGATGCAGCCGCTTGGCATCCTGGTCGCGGGTTTCATCGTCCCGCATATGACCCGGCGCTTCGGCACCAAGCCGGTGGCGATCGCCGCCGCCATCCTCACCGCGTCGTTGATCGTTACCTATCCCTTCATGCCCATATTCTGGGGCTGGTTCGCGATGCGGCTCATCCAGGGTTTCGCCGTCGCCATCCTGTTCTCGGTCAGCGAGGCCTGGGTGGTCGAGGCGGCGTCTGGCCCGGCGCGCTCGCGTATCATGGCCGTCTATACGGGGGTATTGTCCTTGAGCTTCGGCCTGGGCCCAGCGCTCATCAGCCTGACCGGCATTGACACGATCCTGCCCTTCTTCATCGGCGCCGCCGTTCTCCTTGCCGGCACCTTGCCGATGTTCTTCTATCGTCAGACCGAGGCTTTCGCGCCCGATTCCGAATCGAGCGGACTCTCCATCATCGGCTTCGCCCGTCTGGCGCCCATCCTCATCGTCGCGGTCGGCATGTTCGCCATCATCGACGCCGCCAATCTCGGTTTGCTGCCGATCTATGGCGTCAAGAAGGGACTGAGCCGCGAAACTGCCGCCCTTATGCTGACCGCTTTCATCGCCGGCAATATCGTCCTGCAATTTCCCATTGGCTGGATCGCCGATCATTGGAGCAAGCGCGGCATGATGTCGGCCTGCGCCATCGCAACCGCCATCGGCAGCTTTCTGGTGCCCTGGGCATTCGCAACCTGGCTGATCTGGCCCGTTCTCATCGCAACAGGTGCTGCTTCCGCCGGCATCTATACGCTGGCGTTGGCCGAACTGGGCGAACGTTTTTCAGGTCATGAACTGGTGGCGGGGACCGCCGCCTTCTCGACCATGTGGGGCGGCGCTGCCTTGCTCGGCGCCTTGCTTGGCGGCTTGGCCATCGAGCGCTTCGGCCCGGATGGCCTGCCCTATGCGATTGCCGCGGTGTTCCTCGGCTTCATTCTGGCCATCGCCGCCCGTACTTTTCTCAGGGGCCGAGCCCCGACGCGCGTTTGAGATTGTCATAGATGCGCCGCGTCATGGCGCCCATTTGCGGCATCAGCGGAAAGGCCTCGGTCCGCACTTTGGCATAGGCATCGGGGCCGAGCTCACGTTCGAGGGCAGCGACATAGTTCGGCAGCGATTCCCAGCTCGCCACCGTCTGGGCTGAGAATTCGGCATGGAACTGCAGGCCGAGCGCATGATCATCGATCGCAATGGCCTGTACCGCGGCGCGTGGCGATGATGCGAGCACGCTCGAATCTGCGGGCGGCACCTTCACTTCGGCATGATGCCACTGCATCACTTTGTAGTTTCCGCTGAGACCTGCAAACAGCTGGTGATGCCGACCGGCATCCTTCACCGTCACCTCATGCACGCCGACTTCGCCCTCTTTGGCCAGGGCCACTTCTCCGCCAAGCGAAGCTGCCAGCAGCTGGTGGCCCAGGCAGAGGCCGATATAAGGCTTGGCGCGCTCTGCCACCCATTCGCGGATCGCCTGCTTCTCACCCTGGAGCCAGGGATTGTCGCCGAACTCCCATACATCCATTGCGCCGCCAAGGACGAACATCAGGTCATAGCCCTTGAGAGATGGAATGGTCTGGCCTTCCCACAGTCTGACCGAATGCGGCTCGATGCCGTCTTCGACGAAATAGTCGAGAAAGCGGCCGGGCGTGTCGTGATCCATATGCTGGAGGATGAGTGCCTTCTTCACAAATTACCTCTTACCAGGACGGTGTCGGTACATAGTGGTCGGGCTGATCGGGAAGCGGTTCGCGCCACAGCTGGCGGCGCTAGCGCGAAGCTCGCAAGGACTGCGGGACAGGCAAGGAAATGGCGGCAAGGCGCGCGGCGATGGATGGAAGACGTGCTTCCGGGCATGTATCGGCGATTGTTTGCCATGTCGGCACATTCTGATTCATCTGGCATTGCGAAAGCCTGCCGCGGATACAGGCGATCTGGCCCTGGGCGAATACCTGTCCATTGGCCCGGCAGGTGCAGCTATGCGCCGTGGCCTGTTGAGCGAAGCCAGCCACCCCGGCAACCGCCAGGGTGACCGCGAAGAGAAATATGCGACCTACCCCATGCCCGCACCATAGCACAGGTGGGGCGCCCGCGGAAATCGCTCATCTAGAGGAGTTGCAGCTCGACAGCCTGGGGTCCGCGGCCGCGCTTGTCCGGCTGAACCTCGAAGCTGATTCTCATGCCCTCATTCAATTCAGGGATTCCTGATCGCTGGACGGCCGTGACATGCACAAAAACGTCCTTGCCGCCGCCTTCCGGCGATACGAATCCGTAGCCTTTGGCCTGATTGAAAAACTTGATAGTGCCATTCTGGCGCATGCGGGGAATGCTCCTTGTCCCGTTTCCTCAACTGCCCTGCCACGGAATGTGGACTTCCGATTACAGGGAAGGCACAGCTCGTCAA
>VAZZ01000439.1:7691-16220 GCA_005884715.1 Alphaproteobacteria bacterium
TCTGCATTGCTGCAATCCGGTGCGGGACTATGGCTCAAGGTCGGTTTCTCGGCAAGGCTGTTTTGGAAGTAATCAAATCACCTCTTGAGGCTTGCCGGACCCGCTGCCCTGCCTTAACTTTCAGCCTCAACTTCGCGAGGCATCGATGCGGGCGATTATAGGGGCGGCGTTTGGAGTGGCCATTGCGTTCTCGTCATTGGGCCCGGAAACCGCCCAGGCGGCGCCGGCTTTCACGACCAAATATGTTTATTACAAAGTGTCGGGCGATAGCGCGGTGGGCATCTATGTCTCCATGCTCAAGCGCGGCCCACATGTGAAGGGCGAGAAAGCCTATGCCGCGACCTCGGCGGAATCATCGCAACGCGGCAAGCTCGAACTGACGAACAGCTGTCGGATCATCGACTACCAGTATTCTGTCGATTTCACGATTCGCCTGCCGAAGCTCACTGACGAAACCGCCTTGTCGGCGACCGCCCGCAATCGCTGGCAGCAATTTTCGAATTTTCTAAAAAAGCATGAAGAAACGCACCGCGCCATCTGGATGGGCTGTGCCAGTGAGATCGAAACCAGGGTTCGCGCCCTGCGCGGCCGCACCTGCGATGAAGTCGAAGAGAAGGCGCAGCGCATCCGTGACGAGGTTCAGAATGCCTGCAACCTGAAACATGTCGCCTTCGACGCCGCCGAGCAGAAGAGGCTCGCCAAACATCCCTTCGTGAAACTGGTTCTGGCGCCGCTTTACAGTCCGAAGCCAGTCAAGATCACCACGCTTGCGACGAAGAAGCGCAAGAAGTCGGCCGCGGCCGCACTATTTAATTGACAGCGTTATTGCACCCTGGCGATCTCGTCCTGCTCGAAGATCTGCTGGGGATCGGAGGGCAGTACAGTGACGCGTGTGCCGATCGGCGTCATGCGGTAGAGCTCCACCACATCCTGGTTCAGCATCCGGATACAGCCTGACGACATGGCCTTGCCGATCGACTTCGGCGCGTTGGTTCCGTGGATGCGAAACAGCGTGTCCTTGCCGTCCTGGTAGAGATAGAGAGCGCGCGCACCCAGCGGATTGTCGGGCCCGCCCGGCTGGCCGTTCGCCCATTTGGCCGCATTGGGATCACGCGCCACCATTTCGACAGGCGGATTCCAAGTCGGCCACATCTGTTTGGCACCGACCTCGGCCACGCCGGACCAGCCAAATCCTTCGCGACCGACGCCGACGCCATAGCGGATCGCCTGCTGACCGGGGAGGATCTTGAACAGATGCTTCGTCTTGGTGTCGACCACGACCGTTCCCGGCCATTCATGCCCCAGATATTCGACAGTCTGGCGCCGGAATTCCGCCGGGATCTTCTTCAGGTCGACTCGCGGAATGGGAAAAGGATCGAGCGTGCCGTCAGTCGTCGACATGTTGTCTTCCTGGGCAAGGCTTGGACGCATGCCGAGAACGAGCCCGGCACCTGCGAGCAATGACCCGCCGACAAATGAACGTCGCGTAAGATATCTTTTCAAGATTGATGACCCTCCGTCCACAATCGCAGCCGTAACGCGCGATGCGGCCGTTTGGTTCAATAGCCTGACAGGTCGGGTTGATTTGGGCTGTCTGATGGCATTATTTTGACGGGTTAAGCACCCGGCCGGCCACCGCATCGAGCTTGCGCACGAGATCGGGATCGCGTTTTTCCGGCGCCGTCATAATCGCATATTCAAGTGCTCGGTCGGAGCCCACCTGGCATGCCGGATGCCGCCGGGGAAAATCGCGCGCCATCCGCATCACGAAGCGCCGAGCATTCTCGCCATTGCCTTTGAGCACTTTGAGGATCGACATGATGTCGACCTCGCCGTGATGGGGGTGCCATGAATCATAGTCGGTCACCATGGCGACGGTGCAATAGGGAAGTTCCGCCTCGCGTGCGAGCTTGGCTTCCGGCATATTGGTCATGCCGATGACGCTGCAGCCCCATGACCGGTAGAGATGCGATTCGGCGAGCGTGGAGAATTGCGGTCCCTCCATCACCAGATAGGTGCCGCCCCGCGCATAGGGAACATTCTCCGCCTTGAGTGCCGCCTCAGCCAGATCCTGAAGCGTCGGCGAAACCGGATAGGCGAGCGACACATGCGCCACGAAGCCGGTACCGTAGAAGCTTTTTTCGCGCGCGAAGGTGCGATCGATGAACTGATCGATCAGGACGAAGCGGCCAGGCTCGAGTTCCTCGCGAAACGATCCGCAGGCCGATAGCGACACGACATCGGTGACCCCCGCGCGCTTTAATATGTCGATATTGGCGCGGTAGTTGATGCTGGTCGGCGAGAAGCGATGGCCACGGCCATGACGCGGCAGGAAGACGACGGGCAGGCCATCGATCTCGCCGCGCCGCAACGCATCGGAGGGCTCGCCCCAGGGCGAGGCGATCGCTTCCCAGCGGGCATTTTCCATCTCGATATCATAAATGCCCGATCCCCCGATGACGCCCAGCACTGATTTGGTCATGGGGGGATGGCTCCAGTCTGTATCCGGATTGGGGAGAATGCGAGACTCACTGCCGACTATTCGGCGGGCTGGGTCATATCCATAGCATCATGACGGCCACGCAACAGCCCCTTGCTGCGGCTCCGCGCCTTCTCCAGGGCAAGGAAGACGACAGGCGTGATATAGAGCGTCAGAAGCTGCGACAGCAGGAGACCGCCCGCAATCGCGATGCCGAGCGGCCGGCGCAATTCCGACCCAGCACCGAAGCCCAAAGCGATCGGCAGCGCCCCCAGGATCGCAGCGAAACTCGTCATCATGATCGGCCGGAAACGCCTGAGGCAGGCTTCGCGGATCGCCTCTTTCGCCTCCACGCCCGCCGCCTGCTGTCCCAGCGCGAAATCGATCATCATGATGCCGTTCTTCTTGACGATGCCGATCAGCATCACGATGCCGATGACGGCTATGACGGACAAGTCCATGCCCGCCAACATAAGCGCGATGAGAGCGCCGATGCCGGCCGACGGCAGGCCCGACAGGATGGTCAGCGGATGGATATAGCTCTCATAGAGGATGCCGAGGATGATATAGATCACCAGCGCGGCGATGAGCAGGAGGAAGCCCTGCCCTTTCAGCCCATCGACAAAGACCTGCGCAGTGCCGGCGAAATTCGCCGACACCGAATCCGGCAGATGCGCCGCTGCTGTCTCCTGGTTGACCACGTCGACCGCCTGGCCAAGCGAAACATTGGGCGCCGCATTGAAGGCGATGGTGACGGAGGGCTGCTGGGCCTGGTGGTTGATCGAGAGGGGGCCGGCCTCCCGCCGTGACAGGGTGACCTGGTCGAGCGGGATCGCCGTGCCATTCGCCGATTTGACCGAGATCAGCGAGAGCACATTGGGATCGTTCTGCAGCGCGGGCGCCACATTGAGGATCACCGGATAGTCATTTGAGGCGAGATAAAGTGTCGCCACCTGGGCCGTGCCGAAGGCATCATAGAGGGTTTGGCGGATGTCAGTGACATTGACGCCCAAGGCCGCCGCGTGGTCGCGGTCGATATCAACGATGAGCTCAGGATTGCTGAGCTCGAGATCAGTCGTCACGTCGCGCAATTCAGGGCGCTTTTTGAGCCGGTTCACCAGGCCCGGCACCGCTGCGATGAGCGTGTTGAGATCGGCACTCTGCAGCGTGTATTGCACATCGGCATTGGCCTGGCGCCCGCCGATCTGGATATTCTGCACCGCCTGGTAATAGGCATCGATGCCCGGAATGACGGCCGTCTCGCGCCTGAGCCGCCGTGCCACTTCCTCGGCAGTCTGACTCCGCTGGGCACGGGGCTTGAGTGCGATGAACAGCCGTGCCGTATTGGACGAGGCGGCGTTGCCGCCCCCGGTCGAGAGCACATAGGCCACAGACGGATCCTTGCGGATGATAGCGCTGGCCTGCTGGGTCTTGTCGACCACGGTGGCGAAACCGGTATTGGGCAGCGTCTTTAGCATGGCGGTGAGGTAGCCGGTATCCTCCGTAGGGAAGAAGCCCTTCGGCACTACCACATAGAGCCAGACTGAGGCGCCAAGCGTCGCCACGGTGACGATCAGCATGAGGCCCTGGAAACGCAATGCCAGATCGAGCGTGCGGCGATAGCCTGCTTGCATCCAGCCGA
Organism: Alphaproteobacteria bacterium; assembly: GCA_005884715.1. Lineage (GTDB taxonomy): Bacteria > Pseudomonadota > Alphaproteobacteria > Rhizobiales > Aestuariivirgaceae > Taklimakanibacter. Next base: position 11,813 of record VAZZ01000439.1, read on the forward strand.
ATACCGTATCGGAGATGCGCGCCACGAGGGTTTTGTGCTCTTCACTCTCATGGGCCTTAAGCAGCCGCGCACCCAGCATCGGCGTCAGCGTTAGCGATACGATGCCCGACACTAGGATCGCCACCGATATGGTCACCGCGAATTCGCGGAAGATCCGCCCCACCACGCCACCCATGAATAGCACCGGGATGAACACCGCCACCAGCGAGACGGTCATCGACAATATGGTGAAGCCGATCTCGCGCGCGCCTTCGATCGCCGCGGCAAAGGGCTTCTGCCCCGCCTCGATATGACGCACGATATTTTCCAGCATGACGATGGCGTCATCGACGACGAAGCCGGTGGCGAGCGTGATGGCGAGCAGCGACATGTTGTCGATCGAATAGCCGAGCACCGCCATAATGGCGCAGGTCGCGATCAGCGACACGGGCAGCGCCAGCACCGGGATGAGCGTGGCACGCACCGATTTGAGGAAGGCGAAAATGACCAGGATCACCAGGCATGCTGCGAGCATCAAGGTGAATTCGACATCTGAGACCGCATTGCGGATGGAGACGGAGCGGTCATTGGTGACGTCGAGCGATATCGCCGACGGCATCTGCTTGCGATAAGTGTCGAGATTGGCCCTGACCTGATCGACGACATCGATGGTATTGGCGTCGGGCTGGCGGAACACTGCCAAGATGATGGCGCGCTGATCGTTGAACCAGCTCGCTGTATTTTCATCCTGGGCGCCCTCGCGGATCATCGCCACATCGCCGAGCCGTACCGGCTTGCCATTCTGCCAGGCCACGACCAACGGACGGTAGTCATTGGCCTTGGTCAGCTGCGAAGGCGAATTAAGGGTGAGGTTCCGGTTCTTGCCGTTGAGGCTGCCGATCGGCGCGTTCGAATCGGCGGCGGCGACGGCGGCGCTTATATCGGCGAGGCTCAGATTCCGGCTTGCCGCCTGCCTGGGATCGGTTTCGATCCGGATCGCGCGTTTCTGCTGGCCGAAGACCGAGACCTGAGCAACGCCCAGGATCTGCGAGATCTGCGGTGCCAGCACATCCTCGGCATATTCATCGACATCGGTCAAAGGCAGCGTGCTCGACGCCAGAGCGAGGAAGAGCACCGGCTGGTCGGCGGGATTGACTTTCCTGAAGCTCGGCGGATCGGTCATTTCCGGCGGCAGGCGCCGCTCGGCAATGCTCAGCGCCGATTGTACGTCGAGCGCCGCGGCGTCGATATTGCGAGCGAGGTCGAACTGCAGGATGACCGAGGTCGATCCTTGCGTCGATGTCGATGTCATCGAGGTGACGCCAGGAATGGTGGAGAATTGCCGCTCCAAAGGCTCCGCCACCGAGGAGGCCATCGATTCGGGGCTGGCGCCCGGCAGGGTCGCGGTCACCTGAATGGTGGGGAAATCGATATGCGGCAGCGCTGCGACCGGTAGTTCGCGAAATCCCGCTATGCCCAGCACCACGAGCGACAGCATCACCAGCACCGTCATCACCGGGCGCCTGATGCAGAGCTCGGAGACCGACATGGCTATTCTCCCATTGCTTGCTTGGTGGAAACGAGCGCCCCGTTGGACAGCAGCAATTGCCCGTCGGTCACGACATTGTCGCCTTCATTGAGGCCGCTGGCGATGACGGTCATGCCGTTGAGTGTGCGATCGATGACCACGGGCTTCACATGGGCGTGCTGACTCGTATCGACGGCATAGACAAAGCTGCCTTGCGGATTGGTCTGGATCGCCTGATTGGGCACGGCCAGCGCATCCGGCTCGTCGCGGAAGATCACATCGACATTGAGGATCTCGCCCGGCCACAGCACTTCCGGCGCGTTGAGGATGCTGGCGTAGGCCGTTACGAGACCGGTCGCGGTGTTCGCCGCATTGTCGATGGCGGTCACCGGCCCTTCCAGCTTGTCGTTCCGTCCGGGCACCGTGAGGCTGATCTTGGCGACACCCTGTGCCTTGTCCTGGGCGAGGTCGGCAACCATTCTCTGCGGGATGCCGACCGCCACATAGATGGGTTCGAAGACATTGATGGTGACGATTGGACTCGCCTGGGCGCCATCGACAATGGTGGAGCCGGGCTTTACCGGCACGGTGCCGATGCGCCCGGTGACCGGCGCATGGATCGTGTAATATTCCCGCTGGATCCGTAGATTGTTGAGGCCGGCCTGGTCGGAGGCGAGCGTCGCCTTGGCAAGATCGAGGGTGGTTTGCGCATCGGCCGCATTCTCGAGCGTCTCGACCTTGCTCGCGAGCAGGTGATTGATGCGGCCGAGATCGCGCTGGGCCTTGGCGATATTGGCCTCGTCCTTGGCGACCGTGGCCTCCGCTTGCGCGATCTGGGTATCTATCAATCGCGCATCGAGCTCAATCAGGACATCGCCCTGCTTTACTTGCGCCCCGTCCGCGACCGCAACGCGCGAAACCGTCCCCGATACCTGCGCCGTCACCGCGATCGAGGCCACCGGCTGGATCGTGCCGATGGTGGAGAAGCTGACCGGCAGCGTCATGCGCTTGGCTTGCGCCAGCACGACTGGTATCGCGGTTTCCGGCCGGTGCTGGCGTGTGGCGGCATCCTGCGCATCGGCGGGCCGCAGAGACATGCCTTCCGCAAACCAGTAGCCGGCGGCGGCGACGGCAATCGCCAGGAAGAAGCTCAGCAGGAGAATGATGCGTTTCATGGGTTTCATTCCGCCGCGATAGATGTTTCGTCTCGCTGTTCTTTCAGACGCCGTTTGAGCCCGTGAAGGACGGACAGGCCTGCTTCGAGCGCCGCGGCGTCGGCATCACCCAGCACCTCGCGCGCGATCTCTTCGCGAAAGCGATCGATCCTGAGCGCCATGATCCGTCCCGCCGGCGTCAGATGGAGCCGGTTGATCCGGCGGTCGCTGGCATCGGAGCACCGCTCGACGAGACCCTGGCGATTGAGCTTGTCGATCAGGCCGGAGAGCGAGATCGGCCGCATTTCCATGTCGGCCGCAAGCTCGGCCTGGGTCGCACCTTCGCGCCGCCTGAGCCGCGACAGCACGCGGATTTGCGCTCCGGTGAGGCCGAGATGCCGGGCTCGACGATCAACAAAATGGCTGAGATGGCGCGCCGCGTTGGCCAGCGTGCCCAGGAATTCACGGCGCAGAGACCGTTTTGTTGTCATCGCTCGTAAGCCTCCTTCTGATCAGGTGGCTTACGAATCCGGCGACCGCGTGGCAATTTGCTTACATGTTGGCAATGTGACCAGTAGCAAAAGAAAATGGCCGGGAAATTCCCGGCCATTTTCTGTCCACCCTCTGAACGTTCAGTGCTCGACCTTCGCCCAGATTTTCTGCTTCACGAAATAAAGCAGCACGGCGAGGACCGCGAGATAGATGACGGTCGCAAAGCCCATGGATTTGCGCTCTTCCATCTTGGGCTCGGCCGTCCATGCCAGGAAGGCCGAAACATCGCGCGCCATGTCATCGACCTTATCCGGTGCTCCGTCATCGAAGGTCACCTGGCCGTCGCTGAGCGGTGGCGGCATTCCGATCCACGGTCCATTGGCGAAATAGGGATTGTAGTGCTTGCCGGGCGGCGCTTCCTTGGCGATTTCCGCCGGCGCCTCTTCATAGCCGGTCAGCACGGAATAGACATAATCCGGCCCGCCGATGCCATTGATGAGCTGGTTGAACGTACCGGTCCAGCCGGCCCGCGCCTTGGTGATGAGGGAAAGATCGGGCGGTAGGGCGCCGCCATTGGCATTGCGTGCCGCCTGCTCATTGGCGAAGGGCGAGGGGAAGCGGTCTGACGGCAAGCCCGGGCGATCCAACATTTCCCCATCATCGCCAGGTCCGTCCTTCACGGTGAAGGTCGCGGCAAGCGCCTTGACCTGCGCTTCGGAGAAGCCGGGTCCGCCCTGATCGGCAAGATTGCGGAAGGAGAGAAGGTGCATCGAATGGCAGGTCGAGCAGACTTCCTTATAGACCTTGTAGCCGCGCTGCAGCTGGCCCTTGTCGAAATGTCCGAACGGCCCTTCGAAGGAATACGAGATATCTTTCGCATCCCGCTGGCCCTCGGCGGCGAAGGCCGGCACGGCAAGAAGAATGAGCGATACAGCGGCGAGTGTCTTGAAGAGTTTCATGTGTCTTTCCCTAGGATCACTCGGCAAGCACGGGCTTGCCCTCGGGCAAGACAGGTTTCTTCTTGGCAAGCACGTCATCCGAGATCGATGACGGCAGCGGCTTCGGCGTTTCCAGGAGACCGAGCAGCGGCACGATCACCAGAAGATGCAGGAAATAATAGAAGGTGAGAATCCGTGAGAAGGTCACATATGAGCCTTCCGGCGGCTTGGAACCCAGGTAACCGAGTCCGACGCAGGCGGCGACGAAGAACCAGAAAAATATCTTGTAGAGCGGCCGGTAGGTTCCCGAGCGCACC
>VAZZ01000057.1:0-415 GCA_005884715.1 Alphaproteobacteria bacterium
GCCTTGACCTGGATCAAGGAAAGCAGTGCTGCGGCAGGTTAGCTTCCGACCATAGGGGCAAATGCGACGACCGTTCGTTGCATTCAAAGCCCCCAGGAAATTCGAAGGTCCAACCTGGGCGAGGGGTAGCAATGGAAATCACATCGCGCGATCTCTGGACGGTCATCCATGGAATGGGCTTCGGGGCCCTTTTCATGCTCGCATTTTCGGCGGCATTGGCGGAGCTCTATAGATTGTACGCGGCGAAGGTGCCGAGCCAACAGAGCAGCCAGGCGCATACACTGCTGACCCTCTACCTCGGCGCCATGGTCGTCCTCGCCTGGCTGGCGGTTTTTTCGGGCGCCTATGTCATCTATCCGTGGTATCGGGCTGTTCCACCCGCCGGCCTCACCGATCAGTCGGAATATCCAGGACG
>VAZZ01000057.1:443-1999 GCA_005884715.1 Alphaproteobacteria bacterium
GATGGTGGCCTACGTATTCGCCAAATACGGACGCGCTTTCGCCAAGTTCGAGCATTTGCGCACGGCCGTGCTGACCTTCGCGGTTATCGCCTTTGTCGCCACCGGCGTGGCGGGGGCATTTGGCGCGTTCTTGAATAAATATGCGCCGGTACGCGGCGGTTCCGTCATCATCCTGATGGGAGAAGAAGGAGGCGGAGAATGAACATGTCCCAGAAAATGGCTGACGCAGGCGGCCTGGAATCCATCACCAACGGATCGGCCGCGGCGGCCATTTTGTCGGCCGGCGCTGGTTGTGCGACGCTGGGAATTCTGGCGCTCGCCGGCGATGCGTCGCCCACGATCAAGACCATGCTCACATTCTACAATCCAACCGGTGCACTCTCGGGCGTCACCACGGTGGCGATCGTTGTTTGGCTGGTCTCTTGGTTTGTCCTCGGGCGCCAGTGGCAAAGGAGAACTGTCAACCTCGCCAAGATCAATGTCATGGCGTTCGCGGGCTTGGCAATCGGCCTTCTGCTGACCTTTCCTCCGGTAATGGATTTCATTCAGGGCAAGTAAGATACGCGCTTGCTCGGATTGATGGAGCGAGCGCCAACTACGTGCCGTCCGTCGAGCGGCTTTCACATCGAATTGATCGTCATCGCCCTGTCACGCTTCTATGATATCGGGGCGCTGTCGTGCATGCGGCAGCGCGAGCCGATGCCATTCCTCATTGCCAACGGCCGGGCCGAGGATTCCGATGGTCGATGCACAGCCAGGCGCTCTGCTGCGCCGCTATCTCGCAGGTGAACACGAAGCGGCATGGGCCGAGATGACGGCGGCGGGCCCTGCGCTGCGCGAGGATCGCACCATCGGCGATGCCTGGGCGGTGGCGCAGGAGACGATGCGCCGGGCCCGACGCAACGTGGAGACGATCATCCGCCGGCTCGATCGGATGGGCTATCGTTTCTGGAACGGCAGACAGGGCAGGACCGGTCCGCAGCCCTTGCAGATGATGATGGGCGGCAAGGTGACGGCCTTCGCCTCGCCTGAGGCCATGTTGGGCCAGGCGATGCGCACCGACCTCTCCCGCATCCCTGCCGATATGCGCCGGCATGCCGAGCGGGCGCGCGACCGGGTATCGGTACTGAGCGGCCTGGTGCAGGGGCTGCAGAAGCAGCAGGCAGCTCAGGCGCAAAGAAAGGCGGCAATCAAGGATCACCTCAAGGATGAGGTGGTGTTCTCTGCGCCGATGAAGGAGGAGATCGCCGCGGTACGCCGACTGGAGAAGGAAGGCCTGATACTTCCGCTCTCGCTGCGGGCCTGGGCCGAGGAGGTCGGCCATGTCAACCTGTCGGGGGAACATCCCCCATTGTGCTTCTGGGCCAGTGAGGGATTTCCCGGCGTCTATGCCGATCCGCTGATGATTTTTCTGGACCATTTCATCCTCGAAAGCGAAGCCTGGCTCGAAGAGCGCGAGGCGGGCGGCGAACTCGGCCCCATCGATGCGGTGCTTGGCTGGGATGCCCAGGCCAAGGCGCGCCTGGCCGTGGAGGACGAACAGCTCGACTTCGGGT
>VAZZ01000441.1 GCA_005884715.1 Alphaproteobacteria bacterium
TATGTTGCAACAGACCCTTCGAGGCTCGCTACGCTCGCACCTCAGGGTGAGGGTAATGGGTCGAGCCAAACTCATCATGCTCTAGCCGTTGTTTCCGGAAGGCGCGCTCTGGGCCGGCGTCACCGCCGGCTCATCGGCAAGCCCGTCCTTCAGCTTCTTGTCGATGCGCGCGAGATCGTCGGGCTCGGGCTTGTTGTCCTTGGCGTGCTGCCACTGGAAGCGGGCCTCGAGCTGGCGGCCAACGCGCCAATAGGCATCGCCCAGATGATCGGCAATCACCGGATCGGCGGGCTTGAGCTCGACGGCTCGTTCGAGCTGCTTCACGGCTTCGTCATATTCGCCGAGACGGAAATGCGCCCAGCCCAGACTGTCGACGATATAACCGTCATTCGGCTTGAGCTCGACCGCCTTGCGCACCATGGCGATCGCCTCGGTGAGATTGATCTTCTTGTCGATCATCGAATAGCCGAGATAATTGAGCACCATCGGCTGATCGGGCTCGAGCTGAAGCGCCTTCCTGAAATCAGCCTCGGCCTTGTCCCACTGCTTGATACGCTCAAGAGCAATGCCGCGATAATAATAGACGGTCCAGTTGTCACGCTGAGGCGTCGTGATGAGAGCGATGGCGGCATTGTAGGCATCGGCCGCCGGCGCGAATTCCTCATTATTGCGATAGAGATTGCCGAGCGTCACCAGCGCCTCATAATCCTTCGGATCGCTGTCGGTCAGCGTCTTGAGCAGCGACTTCGCCTCGTCCTTCTTGTCGAGCCTTTGCAGGTTGAGCGCCACTTCGAGT
>VAZZ01000440.1 GCA_005884715.1 Alphaproteobacteria bacterium
AGATAGCCCGTGGCGGCGATGACCCCGATCAACCCAGCCTTGATAATCATGCCACTGACAACGGCATAAAAGAGATCGAGCCTCCAGGCGGGCCGCAATATCTTCTTGTCCGCATGCATGGCGAAAAGGCGCTCGAGCGGGGCGAAGATCAGGAAGGCCAGGATCAAGAACTTGAAGCCGAAAATGTCCCACATCGCAGGGCCTGCCCTCTAGACCGGTTGCCGCTGCCGGCCGGGCAGCGCCGGCAGCCAGCGCGGAGTGCGGGCAGCATAGGATGCATATTCCGGAAACGCAGCCTGGAGCACATTTTCCTCATGCCGCACTCGTCGCAACTGCAGAGCCCATAGCACGGCAGCAAGCAGCACGGCGATCAAGGACCAGTTCAGCACTACCATGCCGATCGTTGCGATTGCCTCGGTCAGGTAAAGTGGATGCCGGACGATGGCATAGGGCCCCCGGGTGACGAGCCGACGCGCCTCGGCCATGATGCTGAACGACCGGCCAAGCCAGATGAGCACATAGGCTGACAGCGCTGAACCCAATCCAACGAGGCAGAGCGCGATTACAGCGGCAGTCGCGGGCGGAGTATTGCCCAAGGGCAAGAGAGCGAGTGGCAGCATCAGAAATGTCGCCGCCATTGCCGTCACGCGGGGTTCGATGCCTTGCGCTCCCCGCGACGGCTTCAGACGGAACACTGCGACCGCGATGACCAGGCAGAGATACACCAGAGACGCAAAATTCGAAAGCAGAACCAGCAGCCAATTGTCAGCCGGCGTGACGGTCGAACCGGCAAGCAACTGGGCTATCGAAATACCCTTCAGCGTTGCTACGATCGTAAAGAATAGGACGATCCCCACCCGTCCAAGAAACTCGCCGATCTTCACCTGGCGTCCTTCATTCATTTGGGCCATTCCTGATTGCCGTGCCAAACTGGACACTTTGCGATCGGTGCGATTTCCGGGCCATTGGGGGTGACGCAAGCAATTCTCCCCAATATCCGACTAAAAATTTTCATCGAACAGGTTAATCCCGGGCTACCTCCAGCTTACGTTGCGTTATAACATGGCATACCAATTATGGAAACCGCTCTCGCCGCAAGCACTGTCTCACCGGGCGCCGCCATCCCGGCGCATGATTTGCGCATCCGCCGCGTCTACACCACACTCGCTTTTGCCATAT
>VAZZ01000443.1:0-2124 GCA_005884715.1 Alphaproteobacteria bacterium
TTGCGCTTGGATCCGGGCGATCCAAGCGGGCTGACAAGCTTGATAGCATAGTCGACGAAGAATCACCCGCGCCCCTCGACGGTCTGCAGCATGCCGACGATATGATCGCGCGCTCTTTCGAGCTCGCTCCTCTCGCCCGACATGAAGAGCCGCCCCGATGCGCCGATCATCTGGCAGTCGACCAGGGTCGCGCCGGGCGCGATCTTCTCGGCCTCATTGGCCGCATAGGCGGCGAACAGGGCCGGCATCATCTCGACCAGCAGCAGCGATTCTCCGGGCAGGATCATCGAGGCCTCACGGTTGCGATTGAGGATGACGGCATGGCTGTCTATCACCTCGGGCACGATCTCGGCGAACAGCAATTGCGGCTTCAGCTGGTCTCCGGCCTTCTGGCCGATCGCCTTCAGCACCGCCGCCCCTGCCCGATCGACATGATCCAAATCGAAGGAATGCAATTCGAGAATGCCGAACTGCCTTTCGGTATAGAGAATGCCGGGCTCCGCCTCGGGCACGGTCTTCAGCGCCACATCGCTCACATGATGGATGGCGAGCGCCGGAGCGATCTCGATGATCAGCGAATGCATGCCCTCGAGCGGCACATAACCCCTGGCGCGCGTCGGCGATCCCATATAGGCGGCGAACTGCCGCTTGAGGGACTCGAGCTTGAGATAGACGCGCAGCTCTGCCACGACGGCTGTTATTTGGAGTTGCCGAAGTGCTTGACCACATCGGGATGCGGGCGCGGGATCACATGCACCGAGACGACCTCGCCGACATTGCGCGCCGCTTCGGCGCCAGCTTCCGTCGCCGCCTTGACGGCGCCGACATCGCCCTGCACCTGCACCGAGACAAGCCCCGCACGCACCTGCTCGCGCCCGATGATGGTCACGTTCGCTGCCTTCACCATCGCATCGCCGGCAGCGAACGCCGCCACAAAACCACGCGTTTCGACAAAACCTATTGCGTTAGACATGATGTCCTCCTTTTCGCAACCTGACTAAATCAACTTTTCTTGCCCCGCTTCACCGCCGCCTGTTCATCGAGAATACCGATGACCAGCGCATCGACGACATTGTTCCCATCCTTGAACCAGGCCTTGGCGACGGAGCCTTGCGTGATCAGCACGCGCTCGCCCACCCCTGCCCCCAAGGGATCGAAGGCGACCACGCGCTCATCCATCTCGTCTTCTTCCTCGACGGCGATTTCAAGCAATGCGCCACTCGGCAACTCGGCGACCCGTTTGGTTGCCCAGACTTTTCCGACGACAATTCCGGTCTTCATGAGCGATCCCTCACGATTTCAAGCTTCACCTCGCGCGCCTTGTCGCGCGCCAGCGGCGTCACCACGACGCCCTTGCCGATGACGAGACGGTCATTGGTCTTGCCGATTTCGGCCATCATGACCTCGGTCACCACCCCTTTCGAAATCTGATGCTGGCTGCGCCGGGTGGTTGGCGCCGACTCAGTCCCGATCGAGCCCTGCGCCAGGCCGAACTGGATTTTGCCAGAGAGGATACCGATCCTGATGTCCTCCGGCACCTGCAGGAGATCACGGGCAAAGGCATTGAGATCGGCCGCATTGCGCATCCTGACCGCGACGGGCAATGCCTTCGGATCGGCGAGCGCCGAGCGCAGTCTTGCTGATAGCGTGCCCTCGCCGGCTTCCGGCTTGATCCGGTTCGCCGGCAGCAATTCGCGCAAGGTCTCGCGCACCAGCCGGCGGATCTCCGCAGACGAAATGGCGCTCATGCCGCCATCCTCATCTCGAGCGCCTGCTCGGCCGCGCGAGCGGCCGCTCTAATGTTGCTTTCCTCTCCGGAAAGATAGACCCGGCCGGTGGCGCCCATCATCCGGTAGTCGACCACTTTGATATTTGCCGCCTTCTCCGCCTCATTGGTGGCTAGGATGGCATAGGCGGCGGGCTGCATTTCGAGGACGAACAGCGATTCGCTCGGCAGGATCATCGATCCGGACTTGTTCCGGTTGATCAGCAGCGCATGATAATTGTCGATACGCTTCACGATCTTCGAAGCCAGGATTTCCGGCTTGAGCGCATCCTTCTCGCTCGCGCCGAGCTCGCCCAATATGGCCTGGCCCGCCGCACGTACCGCGGCCGTCGAATGGG
>VAZZ01000443.1:2131-4362 GCA_005884715.1 Alphaproteobacteria bacterium
ATTCCGGGCTTCACATCGACGGTCTTCACCGCGATATCGGTCAAGGGCTCGATATCGAGACCCGGCGCCACTTCGATGACGATCGCCGCCATGTTGGATCGCGGCAGGAACCCCCGGCAGAAGGTGCCCAGATGGCACATGGTGCCCGGCTGCAGCTGGTCAATGAAAATATAGGAGCGAAGCTTGGCCATCAGCGTGTCGTCAGCCCCTTCAGTTCTTCGAGAATGATGCGGCGGATCTCGGCGCGAATATCATCGGAGTCTCCCGACGGTGCCTGAACGCTCGGTGATGCGACCCCACCTGGATGATTGCCGAAATCATAATCGATCTCGCCTTTGGGCGGCGTGCCGATTTTGAGCTTTTGCGCCCGGCCTGTCGCAGCGAAGGACGGCATCTGGATCTGGGCGTCCTTATTCCACGCCATTTTGACCCATTGCACTAGATGCTCGGGGCCTACATTTTCGGCAACCGAACTGCGGCCGAAGAAGCCCGTGCCAATGGTCATGGTGGGGGCCAGATGTGTCTCGAAACCGGATGCACCGAGACTGTTGCCGACATTGAGGATGGAAGCCGAATGTCCGCCACCCGAACGGCGCGTCATCGCCCGGCAGGCGATCATCGCCGCTTCGCGCGTCGCTGCCACATAGAGGCCGAGTACCGGACAGAGCTTTTCCCGGCTGAGCGGATAGTCATCGCCGATGCGCTCCAGCGGCGCCACCAGGACGCTTGTACGGGAAGGGGCGCGAAAACCCGCCTTCTGTGCGATGAGTTCGGCTCCTTTGCCGATCAACCCGATGTCGAACTTGCCTTGCGGGAATAGAGTCTTTTCCAGTCGGTCGCGTTCATCCGTGCTGCAGATATGGCAGCCATTGCGCTTGAGTTCCTGCCCGAACGCTGATGCGATCGCGCCATGGGCGATGACGGCACTCTCATTGGTGCACAGAATACCGTTGTCGAAGGCTTTGGAATCGGCGATCGCCTTCGCGGCGTGCGCCACATCGGCGGTTTCGTCGACATAGGCCGGCACATTGCCTGGCCCAACTCCGATCGCCGGATTGCCTGAACTATAGGCGGCGCGCACCATCGGCGTGCCGCCGGTCGCCAGGATCACGTCGATGCGATCGGATTTCATCACGGTCTCGACGATCGGCAGGGACGGCTCTTCGATGACCTGGATGATGCCATCGGGCGCACCTGCATCCTCCGCCGCCTTGGCAAGGAGCTTGGCTGCATCGGCGCAGCAGGCTTTCGCCATCGGATGCGGCGAGACGATGATGGCGTTGCGCGTCAGGAGACACAGCATGATCTTGTAGAAGACAGTGGCGACGGGATTGGTCGAAGGGGTCAGCGCGAAGACGACGCCCGCCGGCCGTGCGATCTCCAGGATCTTGCGGTCTCCATCGATCTTGATGCCGGTGAAATCCTGATCCTGATAGAGCTCGAAAAGGCCCTGCGAGCAGGCCTGGTTCTTGATTACCTTGTGCTCGACGACGCCGAAGCCGGTTTCCTCCACCGCCCATTGCGCATAGCGCCGGGCCTCGCGATGGCCCGCTTCGCCGACAGCTCTGGCGATCTTGAGAACTTCAGGCCGATTGTAACCCGAGAAGGCCTCGGCCGCCCAGCGCGCCTTCTCGACCATCTGCTTGGCATGGAAGCTTGTGAAGCCGCGATCTTCGAGTAGAGGATGTGTGGCCATGCGCTCGAGATTAGGCCGCCGGGCGAGGCGACGCTTGACAGCACATTTGAGCGGCTTGACATTAGTTTTCTTGATTAAAAAGGGACAGGATGTTATCCGTCTGCGTAACGCATTCTTTCACTTATCATGTCCCCTTATTTAGCCTTTCGATTTACGGGAAGTTGCCTGACGAGGCTTTCCATGCGAGGTTGTCTGCCTCAACAAACGCGATCCCATGCAGCATGGGGAAGACAACGCCCATCCTGGCATCCTCGCTTCCGCCGCAACCGGCATCGCCGACCATGTTGCGAGGCTGGGCGGCGATATCGACCGTGTCTGCGGTGAAGCCGGCGTCGATCCGGCCTCCGTGGGCCAGCCTACCCTCAGCCTCGAACTCTCCGCTTTTTGCTCGCTGTTCGAGGAAGCCGCGCGCAATACGCGCAATCCGAATTTCGGCCTGTGGTTCGGCAACAGTTTCAAGCCGCGCGATTTGGGTCTCATCGGCTATACCGCCGTCTCCTCCCCTACTCTGGGCGCGGCGCTCGAGAATTTCGTC
>VAZZ01000442.1 GCA_005884715.1 Alphaproteobacteria bacterium
AGTCGCGCGAAATCAATCCCGTTGTTACCCTGTCGAAGCTTCTTTGCGAGCTGCATGGCGGCACCGCCCGGCGCCGACACGGCAATGACTTTCTTCTTCGGATGCAACTCCCTAAAGATTCTGTACTCGTCAAAGATCCCCTCCATACCGCCGATGAACACGGCTGCATCGAACGGTTGGGCAAGCATCGCGCGCCGCAGAACATTCAGGCTGGCTGCTTGATCGTTTGGGACTGCGCACTGCTGTCCAAGACAGCGGCTTCGAGGCATTGAGGTCGTGATTTGACGCGGGTCTGGGACGGGCGGATGGCGTTTCTCAAGTTCGAGCCCCTGCGTTGACGCGGTGCTGTCCAACACTACGCGAAGGCCAGATCGGCCTGCGGCGACGCCTGAGGATCGGGTGGCGCGGCGAACGGCTCGTCGATCCAGGCCGCCAAGTCCCGGTGGGTGAACAGATTCATGCGCAGCAGCGCGACCAAGTTGGCCATGCTCCAGCCGAAGCGCGAGCGCAACTGCAGGTAGCGCAGCAGCAGCATGCTGATCAGTGCTGTCCAAATCTGCGTCCTCACCGCGTTGGCCGAGGTGCCTACGAAGGTCTTGATCTTCAGGTTCTGCTTCAGCGCCTTGAAGAACAGCTCGATCTGCCAGCGGTCCTTGTAGATCGCGGAGATCGTCGCGGCGCTCAGGTGCAGCACATTGGTCACGAACACGAGCACGTCGCCTGTGTCCTCGCGCACCACCTCCACGCGGCGCAGCACGTCGGGGCACTTGTCCTGTGCACCCTCGGCATCCAGCACCACGAGCTGGTCGTTCACGACGTTGCCTTGGGGCATGAACTGGCGCTGCTGCACGACCGTGTAGCGCGCGTCGCGCTTCATGCGGGTGACGAAGAACACACCCTCGGCGCACCAGCGGCCGAACAGACGATAGTCGTTGTAGCCGCGGTCGTCCACGACGATGGTTCCTGGCGCGAAGCGCAGCTGCTGCGCGACCTTCACGTCGTGCACGGTGCCGTCGGTGATGACGCCGAAGCACGGCAGGTAGCCGTCGTGATCGAGCACCAGGTGCAGCTTGACCGCGCCCTTGGTGCGCTGGTACTTGGCCCAGTCGAACATCGACAGGCTCAGATCGATGACTGTGGAGTCGATGCTCACGAGCTTGTTCTTGAAGCGGAACTTGCGGCGCTTGCCACCCACGACCGTGGCCGCCACCTTCTCGTACAGGCCGTGGAACACGCCCTCGAACAACTGCCACGGCCGGTGCGCGTTGGCATACGACAGCGACGAACGCGCCGGCGCAGCGATGCCCAGGTGCGCAAGCTTGCCTTCACAGCTCTTCAAGCCACCCTCGATCTCGCGCAGCGAGTGCGCGCGTCCGAGCTGGCAGAACAGCATCGCCACGCACTGCGCCCAACTCGACAGCCCCTTGGCCGCGTACTCGGCCCCGGTCTTCTTCACCAGCGCTTCGAACTCCAGGCGCGGTATCAGCTTGAGGAGCTGGCTGAACATGCTGCATGATGCTTTCAAGGTTGGGCCTCTCGTGGATGGGTCGCGTTGTTTGGCGACTCGCACCCTACATCACCATCAGATGGCCCAACCCCCTATTCTGTTTTGGACAAAAGTGTGCTTGACCAATCAAGTGAAATGTCGACGTCGCCAATATAGGTGACCTGCTGATCTGTGCAATCAAAGATGAAGTCGTTTCTGAAGATTCCAGACGAAAAGTTCGCCAGATAGAGTTCTCTCCATTGGTAGCTGCCAGCTCTGAGCACAACGACATAGAAATTCGTGCCTGGCTGAGGCGAGAAGAGGCCGGATGCAAGGCCAGTGCTGGGTCGACTGTTGATCGTCAGTCTGACGGGTGGGCGGGCTGCCGATGCATTTGACTCGATCATGTTGATGCGAGTGACGACCAGTCCAGTTCCGGGCGCCATTTCTGGCGTGTCTCTTGCTGGAGGCAGGGTAAGGTCAAAGAAGCTCGTTCCCGGCGCCACGCATCCGGCAGTTGAGGCAGCGATCGCTGACAGCAGTAGCCGTCGTCTACTTAAGTATGGTGTGGAACGCAGATTGTCTCGGGCCGGGCTCATAGGTCGCTCTCCATGGCGAAGTGGGCAATGAGGTGCAATTCGGATGATGCTCTAGATGCCTGCATTCGCGTCGGCGCCGCTGCCGAAAACTGATTCAAGAACGACCGCACTCTCTTCTTCAAGCAAGGCACAGCGCATGAACAATTCGGCGGCCCGCGGGTCGGTTGTGTGCTTGGCGAACGACCGCCAGGTTGACGCGCCGAGACGTTCGCCCTGCGCCTGCAGCCGATACTGGTCTTGTATGTCATAGGCCGCGAACAACGCTTGCGTGGTCTCGGCCAGATCAGGGATGCCCATCAGAATCTTGCGCTGCATGGCAGCCGCTTGCGGATACAGGGATTCAATGAGTGTTGCCACCTCGTCTTCACGCGCTGCGCAGGCAAGAAGCAAGCTTCTCTGTTGAGGGTCGACGACGTTGGCTGCCCAGTCTCGATAGCGACCCGCCGCCATGCGCTCCGTGAGGGCAATCAGCAAAGGCTGCTGATCAGCAGGGACCTGCTTGAGAACCGGCGCAAGCACTTCGCCAATGTTGGGGAGTCTGTTTGTGGCAGGCATGTTGTCTCCTGGCGCTTACGTTGGACATGAGAGGCGGCCGGCAGCAGGCGAAGCCAGATGTTGGACGTCCCCCGATGGAAGGATTAGGCATACCTCGCCACTCTCTCCATGAGGATGGCGGCAAAGCGTTCCGGTTGCTCGACGTCGGGGAAGTGCCCGCAGTCTTCGAAGCGGACGATCTCAGCACTTGGGACAAGCTCATGCAGGGACAGCGGATCGGTGTACTTGTGGGAGTGATCCTTTGTTCCCCAGAGTAGGGTGCAAGGCGTCGTTACGCCCAGCAAGGAATCTACCTT
>VAZZ01000065.1 GCA_005884715.1 Alphaproteobacteria bacterium
TCGCCTCACGCTTGTCATGCAGCTTCTTGCCGCGCGCCAGTGCGATGCCGACCTTTGCCCGGCCGCGCGCATTCATATAAACGCGTAACGGCACGATGGTGAGGCCTTCGCGCAGCACGCCGCCCGACAATTTGTCGATCTCGCGCGCATGCAGCAGCAATTTTCGCGGCCGCTTGGTTTCATGATTGAAGCGGTTGGCCTCACGATATTCCGGAATATAGGCGTTGACGAGGAAGAGCTCGCCGTCATTCACCGCGGCATAGGATTCGGCGATATTGGCCTTGCCTTCACGCAGCGACTTGACCTCCGAGCCTCTCAGCTCGATGCCGGCCTCATAGGTGTCGATGATCTCATAGTCGAAGCGGGCTCGGCGGTTGTCGGCGACAACCTTTATTCCGTCCTCCTTGCGTGAGGATTTTGTTCCACCGCTCTTTGACGACATGGCATCCTCAATTCAAGAGGCCGGCGTGAACCATCGCGGCGCGCACCTGCTTCTTGCAGGCCTCGGAGGGCTCGACCAAGGGCAGTCTGATATCGGCCTTGCAATGACCGAGAAGGCTGACCGCGTATTTGATCGGCGCCGGCGAAGTCTCGACGAACAATGCCGTATGCAGCGGCATCAGCCGGTCCTGCAGTTTAAGCGCGGTGCGATAGTCGCCGGCAAGCGTCGCATTCTGGAATTCGGCGCACAGGCGCGGTGCCACATTCGCCGTCACCGAAATACACCCGACACCGCCATGGGCGTTGAAGCCAAGTGCGGTGCCATCTTCGCCCGAAAGCTGGATAAAATCCTCGCCCGACACCTCGCGCTGGCGCGAAGGGCGCGCGAGGTCGGCGCTCGCATCCTTGGTGCCGATGATATTGGCGTGATCCTTGGCGAGGCGCGCCAGTGTTTCGACCGAGATATTCGCCACCGTGCGGCTGGGCACATTGTAGACGAGGATCGGAATGTCGACTGCCTGGGCAATGGCGCTGAAATGCGCATAGATGCCATCCTGGGTCGGCTTGTTGTAATAGGGCACGACGATCAAAGCGGCGTCCGCCCTGGCTTTCTTGGCATGCAGGGTATATTCGATGGCTTCTTCGGTGTTGTTGGAACCGGTCCCGGCGATGACCGGAACTCGGCCAGCCGCCACCTCAACCGTAATCTCGATGACGCGCTTGTGCTCCTCCGGCGTGACCGTCGGAGACTCGCCCGTCGTTCCCACCGGAACGAGACCATGGCTCCCCTCTTTGATCTGCCAATTCACGATTTTCCGTCAAGGCAGGAATAGATCCCTTGAGCTTCACGTTTCTATCTCCGGTAATAACTTGGCAACCATGCGGTGGCTAGACTCCCGGAGGTTCCGCACAGCGTGGTGATGCGCGGCACATTAGACGCTCGTCCTAAGACCGGCAAGCACGGGAAATTGCCAATTCTTTCGGCCACAGGACGGTCGCAATTGGTTTATAGGGATTCCAAGGCTGACAGGCCGACTGGCAGGGACATGTTGATGATTCGGGGATTTTCCGCGCGTTTGATCTTCGTTGGGTTGATCGGATCGACGGCGCTGACCGTCGCGCCGCCGATGAGCGCGCCCCTGCATGCCGCCCCGCAAGTCAGCCGGACGGCTGCAGATGCCGCCGATGCGGCTTTCAACGGTAAATACCAGGATGCCGGCGCACTCGCCCAGCAATCGGGCGACCCCGTCGCCGTTAAGCTGGTTGAGCTCATTTATCTGCGCAACAACTGGAGGGAAGCAGGCTACAGCAGGATCATGGCGTTCCTTGACGCCGCCCCGCAATGGCCCCTGTCCGAGAGCCTGCTCAGGCGCGCCGAACAAAGCCTCTATTTCGGTAACGCCTCGGCGCAGACCGTGCTCAATCATTTCGAGAACCGCCAGCCGCTGAGCCCGGAAGGCACGCTTGCCCTGGCGCGCGCCCAGCTTGCGACCGGCAATACCGATGCAGCGCGCCGCTCAGTCCGGCGCGTCTGGCTCGATGAAACGCTGGATCAGGCCCTGGAAAGCCGGATCACCAGCGAATTCGGATCGCTGATCTCAAATGATGACCGCAAAGCGCGCATGTGGCGGCTGGTCTATAAGCAGGAGACCAATGCGGCGATCCGGGCAGCGAAGTCGCTGTCCAGCGACTATCAGGAGGCAGCAAAGGCCGCCCAGACCCTGATCAGGGGTGCCGGCGGCGCGGAGAAGGAATATCAGTCGCTGTCCAGCGCGATGAAGCAGCAGCTCGGCATCCGCTATGCGCTTGCCCGCTATTATCGCAAGGCCGGCAAGGAGACGAAGGCGGCTCAGATCCTGCTCGACATTCCATCCGATCATGCGGTCATCGGCGATGGTGAAGCCTGGTGGGTCGAACGCCGCTTGGTCGCGCGCATGCTGCTCGATCCGCGCAAGCCCGGCACGGCGAAGGCCGCCTATCAGCTGGCACGGGCGCATGGTTTCTCGGATGGCGAATTCTTCGCGGAAGGCGAATTCCTCGCCGGCTGGGTGGCGTTGCGGTTCCTCAATGACGAGAAAACCGCCCTCAAGCACTTCACCAGATTGCAAAAAGGCGTAACCACCCGGACCGACATGGCGCGTGCCACCTACTGGATCGGCCGCAGCTATGCCGCCTTGGGTAACAAGGCCAATGCCAAGGCGGCCTATCGCGATGCAGCGCAGGTGCCGACAGTCTATTACGGCCAGCTGGCGCGCGAGGAATTGGGAGTCGGCGGGCAACCCATTTCGATCACTGGAGGACAGCCCTCGGCAGCCGCGCAGGCGCGCGTCGACAATGATGAAGTCATGCGCGCCTTCCAGATGGTGGCGCAGACCGGGCGCACCCGCGAACTCAACATGTTCCTGTGGTCGCTCTCAAGCCGCTTCAAATCGAGCGATGAGATGAGCGCGGTAGCGCGCAATGTATCGACAGCCGGCGGACCTGCGACGGCCGTCAGGCTAGCGAAGCTCGCCGGACAGAAGGGCGTCGATATCGACTATTGGGGCTATCCAACCAAGGCGCTGCCCGATTGGCGCCAGATCGGCCCGCCGGTCGAACGCGCCCTCGTCTATGGCCTGTCGCGCCAGGAAAGCGAATTCGATCCGAAGGCCGGCAGCAGCGTCGGCGCCCAGGGCCTCATGCAATTGATGCCGGGAACGGCGAAGCTCGTCGCCCAGCAATATGGCATCAGTTATGCGCCGGCAAAACTCACCGGAGACCCGGTCTATAATGTCAAGCTGGGTTCGGCCCATCTCGGCGATCTCATCGAGGAATTCGGCGGCTCCTATATCCTCACCCTTGCCGCCTACAATGCCGGTCCGCGCCGCTCGCGCGAATGGGTCGAGGCGCATGGCGATCCACGCTCCGGCCATGTCGATGCGATCGACTGGGTCGAGATGATCCCCTTCACCGAAACCCGCAACTATGTGCAGAAGGTGATGCAGAATACGCAGGTCTATCGCTCGCGCATCGCGCCCAAGACGATGCATGCGATGACGGCCGATCTCCGGCGCGGTTCACCGGGCGCTATAGCAGTCGCTAATTCGACCGAGCCCGGATCGGCAAATTGCTCTGGCAGCGATATCGTCGAATTGATCACCGGCTGCGACTGATCAAATGGGAGCGCAGGTCTCCCCTCGCGACGTCCATTTCAGGTCCGCCGACGGTCTGGCTCTGTATGGGCGCGACTATCCGGCTGAGAGCAATTCAACACCTCTCCTCTGCCTCTGCGGTCTGACGCGCAACATGCGCGATTTCGAACCTCTGGCGCAGTGGCTTGGCGGATCGCGCCGCCTCATCATGATGGATTATCGCGGCCGTGGCCGGTCGGCTTATGCAGAAGATTCCGCGACCTATCGACCCGACGTCGAACTCGCCGATGCGCTGAGCCTGCTCGATCAACTCGACATCAGCCAAGTGAGCGTCATCGGCACATCGCGGGGCGGCATCATCGCCATGCTCATGGCGGCAAAATACCCACACCGGCTCAAGAGCGTCCTCCTGAACGATGTCGGCCCGGTCATCGAGAAGGCTTCCCTGCTCCGCATCGCAAGTTATCTCGGCAAGGCGGTCTCGTTCGGGAACTGGGGCGAAGCGGTGGCAGCGCTCAAGGAGAACAATCCAGGCTTTGATACTTTGAGTGATGATCAGTGGATGGACTTCGCAAAGCGGGTCTTCATCCAAAAGGACCGACGGATCACAAATGACTATGATCTGCGCCTTGCCGAAACCTTTCCCGGCGTTGCGGATATCGCGAAGTCCGATGTCCCCGATCTATGGGCCTTCTTCGACGCCCTCACTTCCTTTCCGGTGACAG
>VAZZ01000444.1 GCA_005884715.1 Alphaproteobacteria bacterium
ACCCAGGAAGGGCTTGCCGCGACGGGTGACTTCCTCTTCCAGCGTTTCCCACATGCCGGACACGGCCTCTAATCCATCGCGGCAATCGCGGAAGGCGCCGACGCCCGGCAGCACGATGCGCTCCGCCCGACGCACATGTCCGGGATCCGAAGTCACTTCGATCGTCGCAGTCGATCCCGAGTCACGCTTGGCGCGCTCGAAGGCCTTGGCGGCGGAATGGAGATTGCCGGAGCCATAGTCGATGATGACGACGCTCATGACCGGCCGAATCCCGGAAAGATGAAATCGGGCTCGTCCGATTTCCAGTGCCGCGACATCCCAGGTAGTTGAGGGGTTTGCGGCGGTTCTATCGCATCGGTTCGCGGCAGGCCGATCTCGGTGAAGAAGAGATATTCTGCTTCCTCGATATCACGCGCCTCAACCAGACCCACCTCGCTGAAGCCGCGCCGCTCATAGGTCCAGCGCAGCAATTCATTGCCTTCAAAACCGAGTATGAGATTGATCGCGAGACTGAAGATCAGCCGCATCGCCTCGCCGAAACCCAGGGCCTCGGCAATGGCCCAGATGAGGAATTGCGCGGCGAGCGCGATGATGAGAACGATCCACATGCCCTTGATCGCGAGCCAGAGCAGCGGAAAGAGCAGCGCCCACCAGTTGAAGCCTTCGCGCAGGAGGACCACGTCATCGGCACTTTTGCCGTCCTTGCTATGGGCAGTGAACCACGCCATCAGTTGTTGAGCGATCCTTTGGTCGAGGGAATGCGGTCCTTCTGGCGCGGATCGATCTCGATCGCCTCGCGCAGGACCCGCGCCAGCGCCTTGTAGCAGCTTTCGGCGATGTGGTGATTATTGTCGCCATAGAGCGTTTCGACATGCAGCGTGACGCCGGCATTCATGGCGAAGGCCAGGAACCATTCGCGAACCAGCTCGGTATCAAAGTCCCCGATCTTGGGTGCTGAGAAGGCGACCTTCCAGATCAGATAAGGGCGGCCCGACACATCTATGGCAGCGCGGGTCAGCGCCTCGTCCATCGGCAGATGGAGGCTTGCATAGCGCCGGATCCCCTTGCGGTCGCCGAGCGCCTTCGCCACAGCCTGGCCAAGCGCGATGCCTGAATCCTCGACCGTATGGTGGAAGTCGATGTGGAGGTCGCCTTTGGCCCAGAGCCTTATGTCGATGAGCGAGTGGCGGGCCAATTGCTCCAGCATGTGGTCGAGGAATCCGACGCCGGTCTTGACCTCATAGGTGCCCTTGCCATCGAGATCGATGATCGCCTTGATCTCGGTCTCGGTGGTCTTGCGTTCGATGCTGGCCTTACGCATGGCCCGTAACCCTTTGTTGCGGCGGGTCTCTTAGCGCGCTTCGCGGCGAAGCACCACCCTTTCGCTGTCGCCAAGTTAACCTGCCCGGGCTTTTCTTATGGGCCATCAGGGCTTACATGACGCCCAGCCGGGGCCCTCCCGGCCTTTGGGCGACAAAAGGAGACCCATGAGCGATCCCCAGCAATGGCACGGCACGACCATCCTCTCCCTGCGCAAGGGTAACCGGGTGGTGATCGCGGGCGATGGCCAGGTGTCGATCGGCCAGACAATCATCAAGTCGAATGCCCGCAAAGTGCGCCCGCTGGCCGGCGGATCGGTCATATCGGGCTTTGCCGGCGCTACCGCCGATGCCATGACCCTGTTCGAACGGCTCGAGGCCAAGCTCGAACAATATCCCCTCCAGCTCACCCGCGCCTGCGTCGAGCTCGCCAAGGACTGGCGCACCGACCGCTATCTGCGGCGCCTCGAGGCGATGATGATCGTCGCCGACAAGCAGATAAGCCTGGTGCTGACCGGCACCGGCGATGTGCTCGAACCCGAGCACAGCCTGATCGGCATCGGCTCGGGCGGCAATTATGCGCTCGCCGCCGCCCGCGCCCTCATCGATACCGACATGGATGCCGACGCCATCGCTCGCAAAGCCATGGGTATCGCCGCCGAGATCTGTGTCTATACCAACAACAATGTGGTCGTCGAAAGCCTCGCATGCTGACGCGCGCCGATCTCGATGAGGCAGTGCGGAACGGCATCATCACCCAACAGCAGTCGGCGGCACTTCAGGGCCTGCCGGCAGCGCGCCAGCTGGTGCGCCATCGCCACGCCCAAGGTGATGAACGCTTCATATTCATGAAGAACTTCAATGAATTCTTCATCGCCCTCGGAGTGGTGCTGCTGGGCGTCGGCCTGTGGGCCGCCGCCGGAGCTTTCCCCCATTTCGCCGTAGCCTTTCCGGTCATCTTCATCGCGGTGATGTGGGCACTTGCCGAGTTCCTGACGCGCAGACTCAAGCTCACGCTGCCCAGCATCGTGCTGGCCATCTTCATCGTCACGACGCTCGCCTTCCTGCTCAAGGACTCACTCTCCGACAGCAGTTCGCTCCTGATCGCCAGCTTTTCGGCGGCGGTGTCGGCGCTCCTGTTCTATCTGCGTTTCCGGCTGCCCTTCGCGCTTCTGCTGCTGGCGGGCGGATGCGTGGCGGCCTTCTTCGCCATCTTCACCTCGCTCATCGGCGAGCCGACACAATTATTCACCTATGCCATGTTCCTCATTGCCGGCATTGCAACGCTGGCGGCGGCCCAGTGGTATGACATGTCGGATCGTGAACGCATCACGCGGCGCGCCGATTGCGGCTTCTGGCTGACGCTGATCGCGGCGCCGCTCATCGTGCATCCGGTCGCGGGGCTGATCTCTTCAGGCCAGGACACTTCGGTCCAGGCCAATGTCCTGACGATCGCCGTGGTGATCGTCTTCGCGCTCGTGGCACTCATTATCGACCGGCGCGCCTTCCTCGTCTCCTCGCTCGCCTATCTGGGTGGCGCCCTGGTCTATGCCTTCACGCAATTGGGCGGTGAGCAGAATGCCTTATGGATAACCCTTCTCCTGATGGGTTCATCCGTCATCCTGCTCGGTGTCGGCTGGCAGCGCGCCAGGCGCACCGTCATGCAATTCGTCCCGTCTTCACTTTCCCGGCATTTGCCCGTCGTCAGAGCCTGAATGAGCACTCCATGACTGATTTTACGCCTCGCGAAATCGTTTCCGAACTCGACCGCCATATTGTCGGCCAGAAAGATGCCAAACGCGCCGTTGCTGTCGCGCTGCGCAACCGCTGGCGGCGCAAGCAGCTCGAGGGGTCGTTGCGCGAAGAGGTGATGCCAAAGAACATCCTGATGATCGGGCCGACCGGTGTCGGCAAGACCGAGATCGCCAGGCGGCTCGCCAAGCTCGCCAATGCGCCATTCATCAAGGTGGAAGCGACGAAATTC
>VAZZ01000446.1 GCA_005884715.1 Alphaproteobacteria bacterium
GCCGCGCACGAAACCGGGGCAAAAGACATGCGGACGGAACGCGCCCGAAGCGAGATCGACCTCGCCGAGTTCGCCCGACCCCGAATTCAGCACCCACAGGCGTCCATCCACTATCCGCGGCGAATGCGGCATCGAAAGCCCGGAACATACGGTCTCGCCGCTTTCCACATCGATGACGATGCCGCCATTGGCGCGCCGGTCACGCCAGCCATCGATCGTATCCGAGCGCGAGACGGCGGTGACATAGCGAGGCTTGCCCTTGTCCATCGCGAGCCCGTTCAGGTGGCAGCGGTCCTCATTGAGGAGAGCCGAAATGAAGGGCGGCATCCAGATCGGCGTGAAGCTGTGACGTTCAGAAGGTACTGCCAGGCAGTTATAGGCGGTGTTGACGAAGACGATCCGCCCATCGGCCATCACTCCGATTTCATGGGCATCGAGAACACCCGTCGTGTAGGTGAGGCGCGGCACATAGCAGGCATCTTGCGTATGGTTGATCGCCTGGCCCTTATCCAGCACGTTCTCGAAGCGCTGGATCTGGAACAGGGTCGCCAGCGCCAGCGTGTGGCCTTGGACGGTGAGCCCCATCGCCTTGGGGAACAGGCGTTCGTCCACCATCAGCCCGCCCTTGGGGTTGCGGCCGAGGAGATAGAGCTTGCCCGACTGGTAGGAAGTGAAGCCGAGCGAGACATTGAGATTGGCGAGCAGGCGCGGGAACCCGTTCGACATGGAATAGGTGGTCTTTGTCTGCTGTGCGGCGGCGGGCGCGTTCTCAGCCAGCGCCGGGTCGCCATCTGGCGAGGCCGCCGGAGCAGGCGGTACTGAGGAGGGCTGCTGCAAGGAGCGGTCACCTGTTGGAGTTTGGACTGACGGCAGGACTACAGTGCTTTGCGGGGCCTGATCAACCGCCATTTGCGGGCGCCTTCTTCACATCGCCGCCGCACCGCTGAAGGTCATGCTCATGAAATCATGGAAGACTCGTGTCGCCGGCGTTTGCTGCAGCGAGCGGTTCCAGGCGAGGCCGACATCCATGCTGGGAATATCGCCGATCACATTGCGCGTCTCGATGCGCTGGCCTTCGAGCGACCACGGCCGGTAGACCATGTCGGAGAGGACGGTGACGCCCATGCCGGCGGCGACCATGCTGCGCACTGCCTCGACGGACGACGTCTTCACCACCATGCGGGGCTCCAAACCGGCGTGCGTCCAGTATTTGCCGGCCGTGTGCATGGCCTCATCGACGGTCAGCATCACATAGGGCTCGAGCGCTACATCCGCCAAGGTCACATTCTCGCTGTTGAGGAGCGGATGCTCGACCGGCAGCCATAGCCGCCGCCTCGATCTGAGCAATGTCTCTGACGCGATGCGTGTCTTGTCGGCGAGATTGGAGACCAGCATCACCGCGATATCGAGAGTGCGGTCGACCAAGCCGCGCTCGATGGCTTCGCGCGGCAATTCGCGCAAGTCCACGCTGATGCGCGGATAGTTGCGCAGGAACCGCGCATAGTGGCGCGGCATGAAGTAGCCCGCGACCGTATAGGTGACGCCCACACGGATATGGCCCGAATGCGCCGTGTCCTCGGTCAGTGGCGCGCTCGTCGCCTCGTTCACCG
>VAZZ01000445.1 GCA_005884715.1 Alphaproteobacteria bacterium
ACTAATTCGAGGTCTCCGAATTCCCTGCTCGGCGCGATGAAATTCCCTGCTGGACCAAAAAAATTCCCTGCTCCGCGACGTAGAAAAATCCATATAACATGCTGATTTAATTATATTTTCTTCGAAAAATTCCATGCTGGATGGGCAAAAAGTGACTCTTTTGCCAAAAACTGACCCAATTCGGGATTAAGCACCCTCGAAGAGATAGCCAGCCGCCCGTTCTAATGATTTAATCCCCGCCATGAATGAGACCGAGTCCTCGAAACCGTCGCGTAAGCCCGAAGTCCAGGAGGTGCCCAAACCCTCTGTTGGCGAGGCGATGCCGGGCGTGTTGCAATATGGCGGCGGAGCGGGCAGATTTGAGGGCATGGAAGCGCGCATCGCCAGCCTCGAGGCCCATGTCGATCACATCAGGGACGACATCGGCGATATGAGGCTCGACCTGAAAGAGGTGGCGAAGACCATGGGCACCGCCGGTGCCGAAATGCGCGAATTCGACAGCCGCATAAACTCCTTGCCCACCAAGGGCTGGATGATGGCGACCCTCTTGATCCTCGCCGCTATCATTTGCGCCGTGGCCATCTATCTCGAACAGATCCGCCACTATCTGGGCGTCATCCCGCCGCCGACATCGCTGTAGAGAGTCCCTCTCGGTCCTCGTGCGTCCGTCGCGGCCTCAGGCGGCTCATTATTTGCCTGCGTCATGGAACAGAGCCTGTGGAGTGGACACGGGCTAGCACCGAAGTCTCTCCCGGTCCAAACCGAGATGAGGTGCTGCGCTTCACCGATCTGCCGATTGAGAAGGTCGTGTTTCCGGCATGAGTGCAACAACAAGAACAAAACCGGCGGCAGCAGCGCTGGCAAGGAAAAGAAAAGCTGTGGCACTGCCCAAACGATCGGCGACGTATCCCGCGAGCGTGGTACTAAGCGAAGCGCCGATACCGACGGCAGCGCCCACCACCCCCTGAGCGAAATTGAAATGACCGCTCCCGCGCATGACATCCGCGATGACCAGTGGGACCAACACGCCAAGAGTGGCTGCTGAAATGCCATCCAACAATTGCACAATACGGCGCACCGGATCGACAGCGCGACGAAGCAAAGCAAGAGAAGCGGACGTCGGCCCCAGCTCTGTGCCCGAAGTCCGACCCAAGGCGCAATTGCTACAACCACGAACTGTGGCGCCAAAATGCAAATGGAGAGTATCAAGGTCGCCGTCTCAGGCAAGCGCGTCACGAGCAGACCAGCCATAATGGGTAGAGCGGCGGCATTGGCGAGCTGAAACAGAAAAACCGCGCTGGCAAAAATCAAGAGGGGGCGGTTATGTACTAACGAATGAAATATATACGACGATGAGCGGCGTTCGTTTGGCCTTATCCCTCCGCGCGCAAGGTCCGGATCGATGTCTTCCGCTCGCACGTGCGCCAGTGCGACGAAGGTGGGGACGCAGAGCGCGGCGGTGAGAAGGAATATCGCTCGATTCGAGAAGAAATAGCCAAAGGCACCCATTGCGCCGGCGGCAATCGCGTTTCCGAGCGAAAGAAACCGCGCATTCCGTCCAAGCCTTACACTCAAGAGAGAGTGACCAACGAGTCCGAGGCTAATTGCCGCCAGTGTCGGTCCAAGCAGACAGCTTGCGATGGCGTGCAGAACCTTTGCGACAACCACCACACTGAAGGTCGGCCACACCGCAAGCAGGAGAGCACTGCCACTGACACTTGCAACGGCGAGTGCGGCCAGAAATCGTTTGGCGGGTACACGATCGACCAGCGCACCAGCGGGAATTTGTAACGCAAAGGCCACTAGCGTTCCGATCGTAAGGATCAAGCCGATGTCTAATTGCGTCCAAGCAACGGATCTCAAATATGCCGCGACAAATGGGCCCCAACCGGTCTGAACGTCTGCAACGAAGAAGGCAAACCAATCGAGGCCGTAAAGACTTCGGCTAGATGCCCGACTTGCAGTAGCAGGCGCGGTGGTTTCCGCCGCCCTTTGGCTTCCGGGTTGTGACGTCATCGTTTCGTATAATCACAGAATGCGAATGCCGGCCAGCGGTCGCCGTTAAGGCGGATCGATACGAGAACTCCTATGAGGTGGCCCTCGTGGGTTATACAACGCAGTACATCATCATGTACTGGAAAGCACACCCCTCAGTCCCGCAAGGGCGAGGGGAATATCAAGGAGCTTTGCGTATCGCCGCGATGAAGAAGCCGTCGGTCGCATGGGTCAAGGGCGTCAGCAGCAGGGTGTCGCTGCCCGCTCCTGCCGATTGCGGCGGCGCGGTGCCGATCGCCTTCGTCCACTGCTCGCGATAGGGGATCAGCGAAAAATCGGGATGCGCGGCGAGGAAGGCCTCGACCTGGTCGTCATTCTCTTCCGGCAGCACTGAGCAGGTGATGTAAAGCAGCCTGCCGCCCGGCTTCACCAGTCCGGCACCACGTTCGAGCACCGCCTTCTGGTCTTCGATGCGCTGGGCCAACTGCCTCTCGGTGAGGCGCCATTTCGAATCCGGATTGCGCCGCCAGGCACCCGATCCCGAACAGGGCGCATCGATGAAAACGCAATCGATTTTTCCCTTGAGAGCATCGA
Source organism: Alphaproteobacteria bacterium (assembly GCA_005884715.1). Taxonomy (GTDB): domain Bacteria; phylum Pseudomonadota; class Alphaproteobacteria; order Rhizobiales; family Aestuariivirgaceae; genus Taklimakanibacter. The sequence goes on from VAZZ01000445.1 coordinate 2,590, forward strand.
GTCTTGCGCCCTCATCCGCACCCAGAACCTGAACATTGCGGGCGCCCGCTCTCGTCAGGCGCTCGAAGATCGGGCGCAAGCGGTGCTTGTCCTGGTCATAGGCGTGGATCTGGCCCTTGTTCGCCATCATCGCGGCGAGCGCCAAAGTCTTGCCGCCGGCACCGGCGCAGATATCGGCGACCTGTTCGCCCGCTTTTGCGCCCGACATCAGAGCCGCCACTTGCGATGCCCCATCCTGCACTTCGAACCAGCCCTTGCCATGGGCGGGCTCGGCCTCGACATGCGGGTTGCGTTTGTCGGGACCGAGAGCCGCAAGCCTGACGCACCAGGGCGACAACGGCCCGGCGACGGCGTCGAACTTTTCCAGCGCCTTCAGCACGCGCGGGCGATCGGCCTTCAGGATATTGGCCCTGAGATCGACGGGTGCGCGTTGCGCCAGAGCGCGGCCCTGATCGGCGGCGCTATCGCCGAACGCGCGGGCGAAGGAAGCTGCCAGCCATTCGGGATAGTCACCGGCGATATGCGCCGGCGCATCGC
>VAZZ01000447.1 GCA_005884715.1 Alphaproteobacteria bacterium
AATTCGGCCTCTGCCTCATCGATGCCCGCCACATCGGCGAAAGTGACGCCGGTATTCTTCTCGACATAGACCTTGGCCTTGGACTTGCCGACATTCATCATGCCGCCCAGCCCCTGCTTGTCGATGATGCGGCGGAAGAAGAACATATAAAGCGCGAAGAAGAACAGAACCGGCACGATCCAGGAAAGCAGTGTCGCGAGGAAGCCGTTGCTCACCTGGCCTGAGAATTTCACGTTGTATTGCGCGAGATCATTGGCGACGGCGGGATCGACCCTGGTCGTGGTGAAGAGGCTCCTGCCGTTCTGCGGCGTCTTGAACTTGCCCTCGATGGTGTTCTGGCCGACCTGGACCTCGGTGATCTCGCCCTTCTTCAGGAGCGCCTGGAATTCCGAATAATCGAGCGGCTCGACGGTCCTGTAGGTCTGCCACCAGCCCTGGGCGAACAGGATCGCGGCAATGGCGATCGCCACATACCAGAGATTGAATTGCTGCTTCTTGTATGTCGCCTATCTCCCGCGATCATTCACATCGACAGTAACAAGGTGAGGGTGGGATGTCACCCTGAAGCCTCGCCCCCCAAGACTCGTCATCCCGGCGAAAGCCGGGACCCATTGAATAAAATCAACCGGGCAGCGCTGCTCGCAGGGATAGAATTTAGGAGGCCCCGGCTTTCGCCGGGTGACGACGAGTGGGAAGAATGCAACGACTTCATCATCGCGCCTCTTTCGCGCCGGGGCTAAAGCTTTCCGCCCCGAAGATACGCCCTGATGAAGAGGACAAGCGCCACAATGGTTATGGCTGCTACGATGATCTTCAATGCCAGCGACGGTTCGAATAGCAGGATCGGGTGCATGGCGGACTCCCGAGTTACTCGGCTCCTTCATATTCAGCCGTCGAAGAACTGCAACTCCGGCACCGGCGCCGCAGCATTCTCAATCCTCGAACGGATCCTTCATCAGGATCGTATCCTCGCGCTCGGGCGATGTCGATAAGAGCGCCACCGGACAGCCGATCAGCTCTTCGAGATATTTCACATATTTTATCGCCTGGGCCGGCAGATCGGCCCAGGAGCGCCCCCCTGCCGTCGTCTCCTGCCAGCCTTCCAGCGTCTCATAGACGGGCTCGACATTCTTCTGGGCTTCTTCAGCCGCCGGCAAACGGTCGATGCGCTTGCCGTCGAGCTCATAGCCGACACAGACCTTGATCTCCGCGAGCCCATCCAGCACGTCGAGCTTGGTGAGCGCGATGCCATGGATGCCCGACACCTTGATCGTCTGGCTGACCAGCACCGCATCGAACCAGCCGCAGCGCCGCTTGCGCCCGGTCACCGTGCCGAATTCGCGGCCACGCTGGCCGATGAGCTCGCCGATCTCGTTCTGCTGTTCGGTCGGAAACGGCCCCGAGCCGACGCGCGTCGTATAGGCCTTGGCGATGCCGAGCACATAGCCGATCGAGGACGGGCCCATGCCGGAGCCGGCCGAGGCCTGGCCGGCCACCGTGTTGGATGAGGTCACATAGGGATAGGTGCCGTGATCGATATCGAGAAGGATGCCCTGCGCGCCCTCGAACAGGATGCGCTTGCCGTCACGCTTGGCCTCATCGAGGAGGCTCCAGACCGCATCCGCATAGGTGAGGAGCTTGGGCGCCACCTCGGCGAGCTGGTCCTTGAGGTCGCTCGCCTTGACTTCATCCTGGTTGAGCCCGCGCCGCAGCGCATTGTGATGGGCGAGGAGCCGGTCGATCTTGGGACCGAGAGTGTCAAGATTGGCGAGGTCATGCACGCGGATGGAGCGCCGCCCGACCTTGTCTTCATAGGCAGGACCGATGCCGCGCCCGGTGGTGCCGATCTTGCCGTCGCCCGCCGCGGCTTCCCGCATCTGGTCGAGGTCGCGGTGCAGCGGCAGAATGAGCGTGGCATTGCCGGCGATGCGCAGGTTTTCGCGGGCGACTGAAACCCCCTGCGCTTGCAGCTTTTCGATTTCGGCGCAGAGTGCCCAGGGATCGATGACGACGCCATTGCCGATGACCGAGAGCTTGCCTTTGCGCACGATGCCGGACGGCAGAAGCGACAGCTTGTAGGTCACCCCGTCAATGACCAGCGTATGGCCGGCATTGTGGCCGCCCTGGAACCTGACCACGATATCGGCCCGCTCCGACAGCCAGTCGACTATCTTGCCCTTGCCCTCATCGCCCCATTGGGCACCCACTACCGCGACATTCGCCATTTATTTTCTCATCCCGACAAGAAACCGGCCCCGCTACGCTCGCGCGCCGGGGCCGTTGCAGGCTTTTACACTTGAATAGGAGAAACGCAAACGCGTATTGACGAGGAGCGGCAGCGGCCCGATTCGGCGCTTTTTAATGCTCGTGGCTGCCGCCGTCGCAAAATCGAAAAACCGTGACTTGAGGGAACCCAAGGCAAGGATTAAACTGACGCCATCATGGCAAAAAAGCAGAAATCACGCTCCGTTCGGGCGCTGAAGATCGTCTCCATCGTCGTCGTGCTCGCCGGCATATTGGCCTATTTCGGGCCGTGGCTTACCGATACGATCGGCGTGTTCAATTCGAGTCTGATCCTAGCGGTATTGATCGTGGCCTATTTCCAGAGCGAGACCGACGATCTTTCCGCCCGCCTCGAATTTCTCGAAAAGAAAATCCTGGGCGCCAGCGCGAAAGAGCCGAGGTAAATTGCGCTCTCGCCCGTGACGGCGAAAGGTGCGGCAAAATTTGCAACTTAGGCGAGCGCCCGATCGCTTGGCAAATTCCCTGCTCCCGCTGATGAAATTCCCTGCTCGCGCCGGTGAAATTCCCTGCTCTGCAGTGCAAAATTAATTCACTAAGCCACTGTTATTGAACAATTTAATGCAAAAAAATTGGCCGTAGCTGCCAAAAAGTAGCCCAAATCCCCTATCGAGCAAGCCAAACCCGTCTAAGTTGAGGATAACTGCACCCTGGCTGTAACCAGGGTGCAGATGATTGCGCACGGACGCCGCTCCAGGCCGGACCGGCCTGGAGCGATCATTCTATTGTACGGCGAGTTCAGCGAGGACGCGGCAGACTCTCACCGCATCACCGCTATAGGCGGCCGGATTGTAGAGGACGGAAGGGCACTTGCGCTTGAGTGCCGCCATTGCCGCTGCCGACACCGCCATTGCCACTGCCGCCACCGCCGGTGTCACTGCCGCCACCGCCAATGCCACTGACCGTTCCAACAGCGCTGCTGACTGTTCCAACAGCGCCGCTGACCGTTCTAGCAGCGCCACCATCACCAGTGGAAGCAAAGCTACCGCAGCCGGTGCCGCCGACGCTCACGCAGAGGCCGAGCAGCTCCTTTTTAGACAGCAAGGTCAATTTGTAATCGATCAAGCCCAGCAGCTGATGACGGCTGTGGCCGCTGCCGCAGCCCGTGCCGCCGCCTATGCCGATACACAGCTTAGCCAGATTCTTATTGGACAGCACGTCAAGCTTGGCTTTGACTCCTCCGATCAGGTCGGATTTGACCGTACCATGCAGAACGCCTTTATGATCGAGAACCCCAATCTTGGCGATTGTGGCGAGTCCTCCAGTTGCACCACCGCAGCCGGTACCACCGACGCTCACGCAGAGCCCGAGCAGCCTTTTGTCAGAGAGGAGCGTCAGTCTGGCATCGATCAGGCCCAGCAGTTGCTGACGGCTGTGGCCGCTGCCGCAGCCCGTGCCACCGCCTATGCCGATGCAAAGCTTCACCAGTTGTTTCTTGGACAGCACATTGAGTCTGGCCTTGATTCCGCCGATCAGGTCGGATCTGACGGTGGCATCGAGGACACCCTTGTTGGTAAGAGCCCCAACTGTGGCCGTTGTTCCGCTGGTCGTGCCATCGATGCCGTCGACTGTGCCACCGATGGAGCTGACAGCGCCACCAACCACACCGCCTGTGCCACTGACGACTCCGCCAGTGCCACTGACTGTTCCAACAGCGCCGCCAACGACGCCACCGAGACTACCGGCCTGGCTGGGAATGGTCATACCGACAAGTGCGAAAATTGACACAGCTGTCAACAATGCCGTGCATCTGTCAGTGTTTCTTGCCGTAATCATGGAACACCTCTCTTTAAGATGGGTCCCTCGTTAGATTGAAACGCTCACTTACGTTAATGGTTGCTGACGCATCGTCATTTTTGTTTACCGGATAAATGTCATTATTAAAGAATGCGGAAAGTAAGGTAATGCTGGCTTACGTTTCGGCAAAAACACTTACTTGCAGTGGCTCATTAACTAAAAAATTACCCTGCCATAGCAACGTTAAATTGCACTGCTGTTTGTTGGCTCACACGGGAGGGCCGAGACCAATCCGACCTCTGCTCTCCCATGGCTTACTGTCTTAAAATGCCAACCGCTTCGCCTGCTTGACCTGCCCGAGCTTCTCGACCGCCGCCAGCACCTGATCGGGTACCGGCTCGTCGATCTGCACCAGGCAAATGGCATCCTGGCCCTGGGCGAGGCGGCCCAGATGGAAGGTCGCGATATTGACCCCGGCATTGCCGAGCAGCATGCCGAGCGCGCCGATGAAGCCTGGCTTGTCCATATTGGTTACATAGAGCATATGCGGGCCGAATTCCGATTCGAGCTCGATGCCCTTGATCTGGATGATGCGCGGCTTGCCGTCGGAGAATACCGTTCCCGCCACCGAGCGTTCCATTTTCCCGGTCCTGATGGTGAGTCTGATATAAGTCTCATAGGCGCCGCGCTGGGTCTGGCGCACTTCATCGACCTTGATGCCGCGGTCCCGCGCCACCACCGGTGCCGAAACCATGTTGACATCGCCCAGCATCGGCTTGAGCACGCCCGCAAGTGCTGCGGAGGTCAGAGCGCGCATATTCATGTCGCCGACTTCACCCGCATATTCGATGACGATGCCGATGATCGGCTCATCGGTGAGCTGGCCGGCAAAGGAGCCGAGCTTTTCGGCGACCGCGATGAAGGGCCTGAGCCGTGGCGCCTCGTCGGCCGAGATCGAC
>VAZZ01000066.1 GCA_005884715.1 Alphaproteobacteria bacterium
AGAGCACTCGATTTGAATGGCTTAATTAGGGGAAATAGATGTCCTTACTAGATTATGAGAAGCTTAACGCGACGCCTCTGCAGAAAGGGCAGTGTGACTACATAATCGTGCCGGAATTCGTTCGGCCGGAAGCGTTCAAGGATATCAATGCCGACTTCCCGACAATCAGCCAACCCGGCAACTTCCATCTGGACGACGTCAAATACGGGTCGCGCTTCCAGGCCCTGATGGATGAATTGAAGAGCCCCGAAATGCGGCGGCTTTTTGGCGCCAAATTCGGTTTCGATCTTGAAACCTATCCGCCGCAGGTTACGGTTCGGCGCTATATGGCCGGCACCGATGGCAATATTCATAATGATTCACGCACGAAGAAGCTCACCGTGCTGATCTATTTCAACGATGAATGGCACCAGAAGGGCGGGCAGTTGCGGCTGACGCGCACTGAGAGCGATGTGGAAGATTACTATGCCGAAATCCCGCCGGTGCGCGGCAATCTGCTGGCCTTCAGGCGGAATGATGTTTCGTTCCACGGTTTTTCAGGCGCCCAGGGCGAACGCCGGTCCATTCAGATGTGCTATGTCGATCCCAGGCATGCGGGAAAGAAAAAGCCGACTGGCCTGAAGAAAGTCATTAGGAAGGCATTTCGGAAAGCCGTTGGTTTGCGCTGAACAGGCTGCGTCAGCTAGTCTAGAGCGTAGTGATTTCATCATCCTCACCCTGAGGTGCCCGGCGTAGCCGGGCCTCGAAGGGTCTGCATCGACAGCCTCACCCTATCCTGATGGATGCTTCGAGGCTCGCTACGCTCGCACCTCAGCATGAGGGTTTTGAGCGGGCGATTTCCCCCTTGCTCAGGGCTTGTGAATATAGCTCTGCGGCAGCTTTTCCAGCTGCGCACGATAATCGGTGATCCATTTCACGGTCTCATCGATGCCGGTTTCGAGCGAGATGCGATCGCTCCATCCGAAATCGGTCCTCAGCTTGCCGCTGTCGAGCATATAGGCCTGGTCCTTGCCGCGCCGTTCGCCGACGATCTCGACGCAGTCCTCGAAACGCAGGGACATGCCGTCGAGAATCAACTTCACCAGATCGCGTATGGCGATCAGGCGTGGCGTGGAGATGTGATAGGTGCTGCCGGGGACGGCGCCTTCGGCAATACGCTCGGTCGCATCGGCTACATCGCCGCCATGAATGAAGGAGCGCACCGAATGGCCGCCGCCATGCAATTGCAACTTCCGCCCTGTCAGAGCGAAAAAAACCGTGCGCGGAATGATCCGATACAGCGGCTGGCCGGCACCATAGACATTGGCGGCCCGCGTGAAGACGGCCGGGAAGCCATAGGCCTTCACATAGGACATGAGGCTGAAGTCGCCGGCAGCGCGTGAAACGGCATAGGGTGTGGAGGGATCGAAGCGATGGTCTTCCCTCACCCAACCTTGCGTACTGCCATAGACTTCCGGCGTGGTGACATGAACATAGGAATCGAGGAAATCGATCTGACGAAGCCGTTCCTGCAAGCGCACCAGGGAGACGACATTGGTCATCATCCAGTGATCGGGATTGGCCCAGCTTTCGGCGACCATGCTTTGTGCGGCGAAGTTGACGATGCGGTTCGGCCGGCGCTCGGCGACCAGCTGCATCAACGCATCGAGGTCATGATTGAGGTCGATACGATGGAAGGTAAAGTGTCCTTTGTGCTGCACCCAGCCATAGCGGCGCAGTGGCAGGGCGATCTCTTGCGAGCGGCTGACGCCGATGACGTCCTGACCAGTTCCCAGAAGATGCTCTATGAAAGCGGTTCCGGTAAACGAATTCGACCCGATGACAAGATAGCCGCTCAAGCCGGTCAACCTTGCACGGTTTCACGGACGCCGTAGAGATATTGCGTCAGCATGTGACAGACGATGCATTGCAGATCCTCGGAAATCTGCATGTCGTCGATGGCGAAATGGAGAGGGTGATCGGCAAGCGCTTTCGCCTTGCCGCCGGAAAAGCCCAGGATGGCGAAGCTCTTGACGCCTCGCGCCCGCGCCTCGATCAGCGCATTCAGAATATTCGGCGAATTGCCGCTGCCGGAAAAGGCAATGAGGATGTCGCCCGGATTCGCCATGGTCGCGAGCTGCAAGGCATATACGTCGTCATAGCCGACATCGTTCGAGAGACAGGTGAGGATGGGCGCATTGGCAGCCAGCGCATGGCAACGGATGCCGGAACCTTTCTGCTTCGATATCGAATAGAAGAAGTCATTGGCCATATGGATGGCATTGCCGGCGCTGCCGCCATTGCCGATCCAAAAGACCTGCGTCTTGTTCTTCCAGCAATCGAGCAAGGCCTGGCCTAAGGGCTCGACGATCGACCAGTCGGTTTGCGCCAGGATACGCGAAAGGCGGCCGGCGTAATCGGCCGCGACAACGCCTGCTTTCTTATTCTGCGGCACGGGGGAACACCACATTCTGCATCCAGCGCAGGTTGTGAAACCTGTCGGCGTCCTTCAATGTGCCCTCCTGATAAAGGGCAATAATCTCCTGAATGGCGTTTGCAACGGTTTTCCGCGGCCGAAAGCCGGTCGCCAACAGCCGATTGGAACTCAGCCTGTAGGAGCGCGGATCATTCGACGGCGTCACGACAATCTCAGCCGGGGCGTATCTGGTGACGGTGCGAGCGATGTCCATAATGGACATGTTCTCGAATCCCGCATTGTAGATGCCGGTAATCTGCGGGTTCTCGGCCAGGAACACATAAAGCCCGGTAATATCGTCGATATGGATATTGGGCCGCGTCTGATCACCGCCGAAAACGGTTATCCGCTTGCGCTCGAGCGCCTGGATGGTGAGCATATTCACTGAAACATCGAACCGCATGCGCGGCGATGGTCCGCAGACCGTCGCCGGACGGACGATCTGCACCGCCATCCGATCGGCATAGGACAGCAGAATGCGCTCGGCGCACATTTTCGTCTTGTTGTATTCGGAAATCGGTTCGAGCCGGAGATCTTCGGTAACCTGGTCTTCTTCCTTGACGCCATAAACGCTGCCCGACGAGGCATAGATGAACTGCTTGACGCCGGCGCGCGCCGCCTCATCTGCCAGCTTCATGGTGGGAAGTGCGCTCACCTCCCAGGTGAGCTTCGGATCCAGGTCCCCGCAAGGATCGTTGGCGATGCTGGCCAGATGTATGATGACATCGATGCCGGCGAGATTGACGCCATAGTGATCGCGGACATCGCCCCTGATCACTTCAAGTTGCGGATGCGGCTCCAGGAAGTTGCCGAACCACATGGTGTCGAGAGCAACGACCTGCCAGCCCTTTGCCAGGAGCTGAGGAACAAGTCTTGTGCCTTTATAACCGCAGGCGCCGGTGACCAGGATTTTCATGTTACAGCCTTCAACTGTTTCAAATGCAGCGATCAGGCGGCCGCAAAGAGCGGGCGCTCGGTGAGTGTCGGCGTGCGGGCGATTACATCGAACGCATCATGGCGGACGTGATTTTTGCTCATCTGGTCCTTGATCATGTCCTGCGTGACGATGCCTTTCTCGACGCATTCCTTGAGCAGCGCGAAGAACAGCCGCTCCTGGTTGGCGTCGGGATGCTTCTTGTATTGGCCGAGGAAGGCATATTCGCCGAATAACGACCGGCGGACACGATGCCAGATATTTTTTGGCCTGAGTGAGCCGGCTCTTTCCGGTGCGCGATAATCCACTGGCAGCCCGGTCTTCCAGGGCTGGGTATTGCGATGGGTATTGTGGATGAGGCGCGTATCGGGCGCCAATCGGTCAAAATCGTTCCAAGTCGCCTCAAGAACCCCGATCGTGTTCTCGTCCTCGAGCTTGAGCGAAATCCATTTGGCGTAATCGCGCTTGAACTCGAACATTTCGGCGAAATTCTTCTCGAGCTGCCAGTGCTTGAGCTTGGTATTGTCGAGCAGCATGACGCTCGAGGCGAAATCGCTGTCCTTGGAGCCGCCCTTGCGCCGGCGCGCCATGATCGCCTTGCCGCCCATGTCGCGTTCGAGGAGCGGGATTATGTCCGATACGCAGAACACGTCCGGATCGACGACAATGGAGCGACCCTTGTAGCCCATCAACCCTGGCGGGGAAAACCGCAGCGTAGTGAAGGACTGCAGGTCTTCGTTCTTCCATTCGCGGTGCAGGCCATCGCGCAAATAGATCTTTCCCTCATGGGCCGCAAAGAACGGGAAGTCTCTGGTGTCGACCAAGGTGACATCGAATGCGCCCTTATTCGATGCAAAACGCTCAAAGGAATATTTAGAAACAAGCGCACCAATGATCTGATTCTCGTTGGTGTGGATGAAAATGCGATGCTTCATTTCCTAATGTCCCTTCTGCCGCGCCCGACCGAGCTTGCTTTTACTATCAGGCGGACCTTATTCGTTCAAACCGTTGTCACACGACCCGCGGATCGGGGGATGCATCTCCATAGCCGAAAGCCGGCGACAAGGTCGTTGCCACGAGTTCGTCGATCTTGGCGATCTGTTCATCGCTAAAATAGTCACGATAGCCGCCAACCTTGGCGCGGCGCACCTTGTAGCTGTCGGGATTGTTGCTGTCCCGAGGCATCAGACGGTCGCCAACATCCTGAAAGACCTTGCCTTTTTCCATGGCCCGCATGTTCTCGACGGAGGCGAATTCGACGCACTGGGCCAGTTCATCGGCAGTCGGTGTTTCGTTCATGAAACCCAGGACATCGCCCAGCGCTCTGGCCGTGTCCCGCCTGAGCGTTTCGTAGCGGACCACCCGAATGGTCTTCACCGTATCGCACTCGGACGCCCATAGATTCATGAAGCGAATGATCTTTGGAATGCCGGCTTTCTCATCGAACACGAAATCGAAGGGTGGCATGTCGCCGCTGGTTTCCGGATAGCTGTTGATGAATTTCTTGCGGTCGCGCATCCGGTGCTTCCATTGGAAAAACTGGGAGACGGCGGTGTCAGCGGGGTGGCGGACGAGAAGAACGACCTGGTTGTTCGCATAGGGCGCCTTGGAGTTCGGCGTGCCGGTATAGTCTTCCAGATAATTGTCATGCGTGAAGAAGACTCGTGGCACGGCCCGGTTGAGGGCATGCATATTGTCATCCTGCAGCAGACGATTGGCGGGCAGGTTATAGCGCAGCTGATAATAGCGCGACAGCAACACGCGCAACCAGGTGCGGCCGCTTTTCCCATAGGAGACAATAACGACGTCGGATTCCCGCAGTATCCGATCGTCTTCCCAGCCGCGCAAATAGCGTTCCACCCTGAGACTCCGTTCCCGGGGCAGTACGGTGCTCGTCAGGGCTAGTCCCTTGCGCAAGGCAATGCGAATTCTATGGCCTATCGACATTCACTACTTGTGATCGATCTGTTGAGGAAGGTGCGGGGATATAGCCTGAGCCTTCCGATGAGGCAACGAAAGACTACATCTGGTCGAGCTCCAGGCGATATCCCGGATCAAGCAGGGCAAACCAATTCGGTCCAACGATGAAAGCAATTAATTCCAATATGTTAGGTAGAATGTTAGGGCAGCGTTGGCGCTTCCAGCAAGGCGCGCAGCCGGGCGGCGGCAATGGCGGCATCATCGGCAGGCGGCTCGGCGGGCGTGACAAAGGCCTCGCCCAGCCGAACGGCCCAGCCCTTACGATACATGAGATCATGCAGAGCCGAGAAATCGCGGGTCGAGGCATGCCTGCCGATGAGAGGCAGAAATCGATCCATCACCCGTTGGCTCATGCCGGCGATGTCATATGCCATCTCGTCGGGAACATGCAGCCGCCGCACCAGATCGGCCACGGTTCGATTGGCCTTCCGCATGGGGGCAATAGCGAGAGGCTTGCCGAGCCTTGCGACCTCGATCAGCATGGATATGCTGTCGCCGGTCACCACAAACCTGTCGCCATGGGCGAGAAGCCCGATATAGGGATTGTCCTTGCCGGCTTTCTCCCAGCGATGAAGCCGGGCCTGCGGCGGCAAGGCCGCGGCAATGGCGTCGGCGGTTCCAGGCGGAGTCCGGCGTGAGGTCGCGACTTCGAGGCTTCCGCCGCCCATTCGGGCGATAGTGGCGAGAATGCCGCGGGCCGTCTGCGGATCAAAACTGTGCGTGCCGATCGAGCCGCCGCATAGGAGCACGGTGAGCGGGCGGGGCAGATGGGCGAATGCCGGTCGCCAGCGCTCGCTCTCGGCCGCGACACGCTTGGGGTCGATGCCCAACAGAGGCAGGCCGATGCGGCAGATATTCGCCTCTTGTCGGGCCCGATAGTGAAACGGCACCACGATCAGATCGAATTGAGCGCTATTGCTCTTTGGCGGGCCGATCAGAGCCAATTTGGTTCGTCCGTCCGATTGCGCCTTGATCCAGAGTGCCACCATCGCCATGCGCCTGCCGATGGTGAGGATGAGATCAGGCCAAGGTGGCGTCAGCGCATCGGATTGGACGAGATCGACATGGTGAAGGGATGCTTCTATGCGCGGCTTGGCAAGGTCATAACCGGGCTTGAGAACAAGGCGCCGGCGCTCGAAGGCAAGGCCCGCGGCCTCGGCCAGGCGTTCAGCCTGCGCATTGTCGCCTTGCTTGGCGCCGGTCAAAAGCCAGGTGCGGGGTGGGGACATTCAGCATGCATTAGAGGTTGACAAGACAGGCGCCTATAATCGATTGGCTTGGCGATGACAAATCCGCGAAATCTGGCATCATGCTCCTGAAATCTCTTTTCGCTGCCGCCATTGCGGCCGCCGATCCGGCCTTGCGGGTTCCGCCATACCTGCCCTCAGCACCGCGAGGGCGCACCATCGTTGTCGGTGCCGGCAAGGCGAGTGCCGCAATGGCGCTGGCGGTCGAGCAGCACTGGAAGAGCCAGCTTACGGGCCTTGTGATCACCCGCTACGGTCATGGCGTACCCTGCAAGAGCATCGAGATCGTCGAAGCCGCACATCCCGTGCCTGACGCCAATGGCCGCGACGCGGCACTGAGGATGGGCGAACTGGTCAAGGGCTTGAGCGAAGATGACCTGGTTCTCTGCCTGATCTCGGGCGGGGGATCGGCGCTCCTCGCGGCCCCTGCGCCCGGCCTGACGCTTGAAGACAAGCAGAATGTGAACCGCCAGCTTCTCAGCTGCGGTGCGCCGATATCGGAAATGAACTGCGTGCGCAAGCATCTCTCGGCTCTCAAGGGCGGGCGGCTCGCGGCGGCAGCCTTCCCGGCGCAAGTTGTCTCGCTCATCATCTCCGATGTGCCGGGCGATGATCCGGCAGTCGTCGCCTCGGGCCCGACGGTTCCCGATCCTTCGACGCGCGAAGACGCTCTGGCCATATTGCGCAAATATGAATTCGACCTGCCGGCGCATGTCTGGGCCTTCCTGGAAACACCGGCGGCCGAGACGCCCAAGCCCGGCGATCCGCGTTTTGTCCGGGTGCGGACCGAAGTGATCGCGGCCCCCGCCCAATCGCTCGCTGCGGCGGCGAAGCTTGCCCAAGAGGCCGGTTACCGGGTGATCGATCTCGGTGATCGGGTGGAAGGCGAAGCGCGCGATGTCGCTCGCGAACAGGCGGCCCGGGCACTCGCCACAAAGGGGCCTGCTGTCATCCTGTCGGGAGGCGAAACGACAGTGACGCTCAAGGGCAAGGGGCGCGGCGGGCGCAATGGCGAATTCGCGCTCGGGCTCGCCATCGCACTCGACGGCAAGGCCAATATATCCGCGATTGCGGGAGATACGGACGGGATCGATGGCTCGGAAGACAATGCCGGTGCTCTGGTCATGCCAGACACTCTGGCACGTGCAAGCGCCAAAGGCCTCGATGCAAAGGCCTTTCTCGCCAACAATGATGCCTATGGCTTCTTTTCGGCGCTCGGCGATCTCATCGTCACGGGGCCGACGCGTACGAATGTTAATGACTTCCGGGCCATACTGATCGAAAATTAAGCTGATGCCATGAAGGATTTCGGCTAATAAATTGCAGGATGTCACATAGCTTTTGTTTGGCACGTTGGTTGGCGATTTGGCTTCTGGGCTGCCTTTCCCTTGCCGAGAGCGCGTGCGCGCATATCAAGCCCGACAGGGACCCCCTTGTGCAAGTTTGGGTGGCTCCCAGGCCTCTGGGAATCGTCAGGAGCTGCATCATCAAGGCTCTGGACGAGAACGAGCGCACCTATTCGAAGATATCGCCGAGTATCAGGCATAGTGCGAAGACAATATCGCCCGATGGCACGGTCGAAATTCGCCCCATACACAGGCATGAAGTCGTCGATGTGAACTATTATGTCCGGCTGGAAAAGATCCATGAAGTGATAACCCGGATCGCCTTTCATTCCTCCGAGGATTCGACCGCGAAAAAGGCGACAGCCAAGGCGATATCAAGGTGCGGCACAACCCCCTGAACCATGATGCTGCCTACACTATCTTCCGATAGGCCGGGAGTGTCAGGAAGGTTTCGAAATGCGGCGAGGTCGACATCTTGCGGAAGATATCGATCGCCTCGCGGAAGCGGCCTTTCTTGTAGGTTTCCGCACCGACTTCCTGCGCCACCCGCTCCATCTCTTCCCTGAGGCATTTTTCAAAGAAGGGTTTCGTCACCTTCTGGCCGCCTTCGAGCCTGGCGCCGAATTTGAGCCATTGCCAGATCTGCGAACGTGAGATCTCGGCGGTCGCTGCATCCTCCATGAGATTGTAGATCAGTACGGCACCCCGCCCCCTGAGCCAGGCCTCGATATATTGCACGCCGACGCGGATATTTTCGCGGAAGCCCGCTTCGGTCTTTGTCCCTTCATGAACCTGCAGCAGTTCCTTTTGGCCGACAGCCACGTCTTCGCGCTTGGCATAGAGCTGGTTCGGCGTCGGCATCAGCGCATCGAAGATCTCACGCGCGATGGGCACGAGATCGGGATGCGCCACCCAGGTGCCGTCATGGCCGTTCTTGGCCTCGCGCTCCTTGTCGGCGCGCACCTTGTCGAAGGCGATGCGGTTGGCTTCCTCATCCTTGCGGTTGGGGATCTGGGCCGCCATGCCACCCATGGCGAAAGCACGGCGCTTGTGACAGGTGTGGATGAGGAGAGCCGAATAATTGGCAAGGAAAGCGCCCGCAATTGAGACCGACAATGTGGTCGCGCAGTTCAAACAGGATCTCGTCCATCTCGAAGGCGGCCGGCAAGGTCTCGATGAGGACCGTCGCCTTGATGGTGCCGAGCGGCAGCCCGAGTTCGCTCTGCGCCTGGATGAAGACGTCGTTCCAGAGCCTCGCCTCGCGGTGGCTCTCCATTTTCGGCAAATAGAAATAGGGTCCGGATTTGTTGGCAAGTGCCGCCTTGGCATTGTGAAAGACATAGAGGGCGAAATCGAACAGGCTGCCTGAGACAGGCGCCCCGTCCACTTCCATATGCTCTTCGAGAAGATGCCAGCCGCGCGGACGTACCAGCAGGACCGCCGGCTTCTTGCCGAGCTTGTAGGATTTGCCGCTCTGCGGATCGGTGAATTCGAGTTTTCCCGTCCAACGGTCCATCAAGTTGATCTGGCCCTGGATCATATTGTCCCAGGTGGGCGAATTCGAATCCTCGAAATCGGTCATGAAGACCTTGGCGCCCGAATTGAGCGCGTTGATGATCATCTTGCGGTCGGTCGGCCCGGTGATCTCGACACGGCGGTCCTGGAGGTCTGCGGGGATCGCCGCCACCGCCCATTTGCCATCACGGACGGACTTCGTCGCGGCCAGGAAGTCGGGCAGGACCCCATCATCAAAGAATTTCTGGCGCTCGGCCCTGACCTTGATCAGGGCTCGGCGGCGGTCCTCGAAATTGCGATGGAGTCTTGCGATGAAGCCCACGGCTTCCAGGGTGAGCACGCGGTCATAACCCGCTTTGGCCTTTTCGGTGAAGGTCACACCCTTCGGCAATTTCGCCATGCATATTTACCCCTTAGAGGATTCTCTTAAGACCCTGGGTTCATAACCCCCATGCGCCCAGTCAAGCAACTCCACGGTATGGAGGATGGGAATCTCCGTCGCTTGGCCGATCTGGGTGATGCAGCCGATGTTGCCGGTGGCAATGACAGCTGGCGTCACTGAATTGATATTGGCGATCTTGCGGTCTCTCAGCCTCGTTGCGATTTCCGGCTGCAGGATATTATAGGTGCCGGCCGATCCACAGCATAAATGGCCTTCCGGAATATCGGTTACCTCGAAGCCGGCCTGCTCGAGCAGGCGGCGCGGCTCGGTCCTGATCTTCTGGCCGTGCTGCATGGAGCAGGCCGAATGATAGGCGACGCGCAGCGCCCTGGGCGGTACGATTTTGGGCAGGCCGATCTCGATGAGGAATTCGCTAATGTCGCGGGTCATAGCCGAAATCCTTTCGGCCTTCCCAGCATAGGCCGGATCGAGCCTCAGCATATGGCCATAATCCTTGACCGTGGTGCCGCAACCCGAAGCGGTGATGATGACGCGTTCGACATTGGCTTCGCGCCAGCCATCGATCATGCGCCGGGCCCGGGCCAGGGCATCGGCCTCCTTGCCCATATGATGGGTGAGCGAGCCACAGCACGTCTCTCCCTCGCTCACAACCACTTCGATGCCATTGCGGTTCATGAGTCGGATGGCAGCCGCGTTGATGGCCGGATCGAGGATGCTCTGGACGCAGCCGCGCAGCAGCGCCACCCGCATGCGGGTTTTGCCTTGCGCCGGATAGACACCCGGACGGCCCATCGTTTCAGGTTCAGGCGGTACTTTCGGCGCCAGTTCCAGCATGGCCTTGAGGTGCTTTTCGCCAAGCTTTTCAAGGACTGGCGCTAGCGGTTGGGCAAGGCGCGACAGGCCGAGCGCCGTTCGGAAAAGCGCCGGACGGGTCATCAGGAAAGCGAGCAGGTCGCGCAGAAGACGCTCGAACAACGGGCGCCTGTAGGTCTTCTCGACATGGGCGCGCGCATCATCGATGAGATGCATGTAATGCACGCCCGACGGGCACGTGGTCATGCAGGCGAGGCAGGACAGACAGCGGTCGATATGCTTGACCGTTTCACTGGTGGCCGCCTCGCCACGTTCGAGCATGTTCTTGATGAGATAGATGCGGCCGCGCGGGCTGTCGAGCTCATCACCCAGGAGAACATAGGTCGGGCAAGTGGCTGTGCAGAACCCGCAATGCACGCATTTGCGCAAGATCTGATTGGCCACCGCGATATGCGGGTCTTGCAGTTGCTCGGGCGTGAAATTCGTCTGCATCTAATAGCCTTCCTGCATTCGGCCGGGATTGAAGATGCCGAGGGGATCGAAGGCGATCTTGACGCGGCGCGCCAGGGCTGAGAGTGCGGCGGGCTGTGGCTGAAAAATTGGCACCGAATTGCGGGTCGCTTCATCGGCGCGCATCAGCGTGGCGTGGCCCTGAGGGATCGCGGCACGGATGAGAGATGCCGCGGCATCGGCGGTCGGCGGGACTTCGAGCCAGATCAGCCCACCCGTCCAGTCATAGAACCAGCGCATGTCTAGCTGGCGAGCGAGGCTTGCAGCAACCCGGGCGCCCTCCGCCGGCGGCACCGACAGGCGCCAGACATATCTGTCGCTGGGGCCGGCGAAAGGATGGACGTCTCGGACTGAGATCCACTGGGCCCGCGAATCCTCGGCCTTGAGCTGATGCAGCGGTGCCGATGGAGCCAACATCTTGATCAGCTTGTCGCGGCGATAGGCAATCGATGGCGGAACGCCTTCGAGACGAAGCAAGGTCATCGCCACTCCCTTGGCTACCGCCTGCGGCAAATGGGCGGCGGCCGAAACCTCGCAAGGCGACTGCATGGCAAGGCTCATGGCGGCGATGGCTTCCTCATCGCTCAGGCCTTCGATGACCAGCGTTTCCTCGCCTTCCGCCCTGGGCAGTGTCTTGAAAGTGACCATGGTGAGGGCCGCCAGCGTCCCGAAGGATCCAGCCATCAGCTTCGCCAGATCATAGCCTGTCACGTTCTTCACGACCCGGCCACCTGCCTTGAAGGCCTCGCCACGTCCTGACACTCCGGCAACACCCAATATATGATCGCGGGCGGCGCCCGCCTTGAGCCGGCGCGGCCCCGACAGATTGCAGGCGAGCATGCCGCCCAGAGTCCCCGCATGCGCCGAGCCCAGAAGCCCCGACAGATCCGGCGGCTCGAAGGCGAATTCCTGGCCCTTGTCGTCGAGCAGTTTCCTGACCTCATCAAGCCGGGTGCCGGCGCCCGCCGTGATGACCAGCTCCTCAGGCTCATAGAGGGAAACGGCGGAGAAGTTCGAGAGATCGAGCGTGGCGGCGGTTTGCATCGGGCGGCCGAGCGCTGCCTTGGTGCCGTTGCCGATGAGCTCGAGGGGCGTCCTGTCGGCGAGAGCCGCTTGCACCACATCGACAAGGCTCGCCTCGGTTTCCGGTTTGAAGCTCGCCAAGCTCAAAACCTCGGCAGATCGGCATGGGGCAGCTTGCCGCCGCGCACAACCATGCGGCCAAGTTCGGCGCAGCGATGGAGGACGGGAAAGACCTTACCGGGATTGAGCAGCCCCTTGTCGTCGAAGGCGCATTTGAGGCGCTGCTGCTGGTTGAGGTCGGCCTCTGAGAACATCTCCGGCATGAGATCGCGCTTTTCGATCCCCACGCCATGCTCGCCTGTGAGGACGCCGCCGACTTTAACGCATAGTCTCAGGATGTCGGCGCCGAATTTCTCGGCGCGGGTGAGTTCGTCGGGATCATTCGCATCGAACAGGATGAGCGGGTGCAGATTGCCGTCACCGGCGTGGAAGACATTGGCGACCCGCAAGCCATAGTGGCGGGAAAGCTCCGCCATGCCGTTCAGGACTTCCGGCAGCCGGCGGCGAGGTATGGTGCCGTCCATGCAGATATAATCCGGCGAGATGCGCCCGACCGCCGGGAAGGCTGCCTTGCGGCCGGCCCAGAAGACGAGGCGCTCCTCTTCCGACTCTGACACCCGGCAGGAATTCGCCCGGTTGCGGTTCGCGATAGCGACAACCCGCTCGATCAGGTGATCGATTTCCGCCGGACAGCCGTCGAGCTCGATGATGAGCAGGGCTTCGGCCTCGAGCGGATAGCCCGCATGCACGAATTCTTCCGCCGCATGGATAGCGGGGCGGTCCATCATCTCCATGCCGCCTGGAATAATGCCGGCCGAGATGATATCGGCGACGCATCTTCCAGCATCCTCATTGGAGGGAAAGCCGACCAGTACGGCGCGCGCCGTTTCCGGCTTCTGCAGGATGCGCACTGTGGCTTCGGTGACGACGCCGAGCAGTCCCTCCGATCCGGTCATCACGCCCAGAAGATCATAGGCCTCGCTGTCGAGATGCTTGCCGCCGAGCCGGATCACCTCGCCGGTGACCAGCACCATCTCGATGCCCAGCACATTATTGGCGGTGAGCCCATATTTCAGGCAGTGAACGCCGCCCGAATTTTCCGCGACATTGCCGCCAATGGTGCGGGCGATCTGCGAGGAGGGATCGGGCGCGTAATAGAAACCCTTATGCTCGACCGCCTGGGTAATGGCGAGATTGGTCACGCCCGGCTGGGTGACGACGCAGCGATTGGCGTAGTCGATGTCGAGGATGCGGTTGAACTTGCCGAGGCCGAGAAGCACGCCATCCGCCAGAGGCAGGGCGCCGCCCGAAAGCGACGTGCCGGCGCCGCGCGGCACCACCTTGACCCCATGGGCGTGACAGTATTTGAGGACGGCGCTCACTTGCGCTGTGGTCTCAGGCAGCACCACGACCAGCGGCATCTGGCGATAGGCGGTGAGCGCGTCGGTCTCATAGGCTCGCATCTCGACGGGGGTTTCGATGACGCCTTCGCCAGGCACGAATTGACGCAGCGCCTCAGCGATCTCGCGCCTTCGGGCGAGCGTGACCTTGTCGGGCAGGGGCATGGCGATCATGGCGGCACTTTAGTCCCATACTGCGGCCGAATGCTCAAACTATTTGTCATATAAGAGCTTGCGGGGCAGACTTGCACCGCGCCATAAGACTTTCCGGTTTAAATGGGATGCACCGCATGGAGCTGACCCGGCCGCGCGTCGGCCTTTTCGTGACCTGTCTTGTCGATCTGTTCCGGCCATCGGTCGGCTTCGCCTCCGTCAAGCTCCTGGAGGAGGCCGGCTGCAATGTCGAGGTTCCGGAAAACCAGACCTGTTGCGGCCAGCCTGCCTTCAATTCCGGCGACCGCAAGGATACAGCCGATATTGCGCGCGCCGTCATTAAGACTTTTTCCGCCTTTGACTATGTGGTGGCGCCGTCAGGTTCCTGTGCCGGCATGATCAAGGCGCATTATCCCGAACTGTTCGCGCCGGGCTCCGCCGACCGCCAGGCCGCCGATGCGCTTGCCGAGAAGACCTATGAACTCGTGTCCTTCCTGGTGAGGGTGATGAAGCAGGAGAAGGTCGATGCGCGTTTCGACGGCACGGTCACTTATCATGATTCCTGTTCGGGGCTTCGCGAGTTGGGTGTCAGGGCTGAGCCGCGCAAGCTGCTCAGGACCGTCGAGGGGCTCGACATTGTCGAACTGGAAGATGCGGAAGTGTGCTGCGGCTTCGGCGGCACGTTCTGCGTGAAATATCCCGATATCTCGAATGTCATGGTGGCCAAGAAGACGAAGAAGATCGCCGCGACCAAGGCGGATCTGCTGCTCGCCGGCGATTTGGGATGCCTCATGAACATGGCCGGCAAGCTCAAGCGCGAGGGCGCGAGCCTCAAGGTCCGCCATGTGGCGGAAATCCTCGCCGGCGACACGGCGATGCCGCCCATCGCGGAAGCCGAGTGATGGAACAGCAGGCTTCAGAATTTCCCGCCAATGTGAAGCGGGCGATCGCCGACAGCCAGTTGCAATGGGCGATGACCGAGACCGGGCCGCGCTTCATTGAGAAGCGCGCCAAGGCCAGGGCCAATCTGCCGGAATTCGATGCGCTGCGCGATCAGGCGCGCGACATCAAGGACCATGTCCTCAGCCATCTCGATCTCTATCTCGAACGCTATGAGGCCAAAGTCGTTCAATCCGGCGGACAAGTCCACTGGGCGGAGACCACGCAAGAGGCCCGCGCCGCCATCATCTCGATCTGCAAACGTCTCGATGCGAAGCTCGCCACCAAGGGCAAGTCGATGATTTCGGAAGAGATCGGCCTCAATCACGCTCTGGAACAGGCAGGCATCACACCTGTCGAGACCGATCTCGGCGAATATCTCATCCAGATAAGGGGCGAGGCGCCAAGCCACATCATAGCGCCCGCGGTCCATCTCAGCCGCGATCAGATCGAGGCGGATTTCCGCAAGGCCCACACGCATCTCGATCCCAACCGCGATCTGACCGAGATCCCGACGCTTGTCGAGGAAGCCCGCCAGGTCTTGCGCCAGAAATATCTCGATGCCGATGTCGGCATCACCGGCGCCAATTTCCTGATCGCCGAGACCGGCACCTCGATCATCGTCACCAATGAGGGCAATGGCGACCTGACCCAGACATTGCCCAGGGCGCATATCGTCATCGCCTCGATCGAGAAGATCGTGCCCACGCTCGAAGATGCGACGACGATCCTGCGCGTCCTGGCGCGCTCGGCGACGGGCCAGGATTTCGCCAATTACACGACTTTCTCGACGGGGCCGAGGCGTCCGGAAGATCCCGATGGTCCTAACGAATATCACGTCGTCATTCTCGACAATGGCCGCTCGAACGTGCTCGGCACCGAGTTCCAGGACATGCTGCGCTGCATCCGCTGCGGGGCCTGCCTCAATCACTGTCCGGTCTATCAGGCAGTTGGCGGCCATGCCTATGGCTGGGTCTATCCGGGCCCCATCGGCTCGGTGGTGACGCCGGCCTTGATCGGCATCGAAAAGGCGAGACACCTGCCTAATGCCTCAACCTTCTGCGGGCGCTGCGAGGAAGTCTGTCCGATGCGCATTCCATTGCCCAGGCTGCTCAGGCATTGGCGCGAGCAGGAATTCGAGAAGCATCTGACGCCGGGGGCGGTGCGATGGGGTTTGAGTGTATGGGCGTTCTTCGCCAAGCGGCCGAAACTCTATCAGTTCGGCACCCGGATCGCAGCGCGGCTCCTCAATCTGATGGGCGGGCGCAAGGGCAAGCTCGCGAGCCTGCCTTTGGCGCAGGGCTGGACCCAATATCGCGATATGCCTGTGCCGCAGGGCCGGACCTTCCAGGCCATGTGGAAGGAGCGCAAACGTGGATAGTGCCCGCGCCCGCATCCTGGCGCGCATAAAGCGCTCTACGCCCAAGGGCGACGAAGCGGTTCGTATCGCCGCCGTCGAACAACGCCTGCAGCATCCGCAGCACAATCTGGTGCCGGAGCGCGGCCAAGGCGACGAAGCGCATCGTATTGGAGTCTTCACGCGGATGATGGAAGCGGTCGGCGGCACGGTCGAAGTCCTCGACGATGTCAATGACGTTCCGGTCGCGGTCGCCTCCTATTTGCGCAATACCAACCGCCCAATCTGCCCTGGCATCGTGCGCAGACGCTCGAAGTGAAGGAGGGCCGGGCGGAAGATGCCGACACGGCCTCGGTCACCCATGCTTTTGCTGGCGTCGCCGAGTCGGGCACCATAGTGCAGTTGTCGGGGCCCGATAATCCAACGACGCTCAATTTTCTTCCCGAGGCGCATATCGTGCTCCTCGAGGCGAAGGACCTCGATGCAAGCTATGAGGAAGGCTGGACCCGCTTGCGTGAAATCTATGGGCGGGGGCAGATGCCGCGCACCGTCAATATGATCTCAGGGCCGTCGCGGACCGCCGATATCGAGCAGACGATCGTGCGCCCGGCGCATGGGCCCAAGGACATGCATGTCATCATCGTCAAGAGCCGGTGATGTGGAAGCCGGTGGACGAGATCACCGCACGCTGGCGGCCGGAGGAAGGGCAGGGTCTCGAACATCTGGTCTTGCGGGCGACGACTGAAGGCTATCTTGTGCGCAGCCACGTCATTGGCGAGAACGAGGGTATGCGCCACGCCTTCTCCTATGCGATCGATCTCGACAAGGACTGGCGAGTCCTCTCCTTTGCCATAGATTCCGTCGATGGACGGTCGCGCTGCTATCGCTCGCCATCGGAAGGGCGCTGGCAGGACTGCAAGGGCAAAGCGCTTGCCCAATTCGATGGCTGCATCGATATCGACCTCTCCTTCACCTGCTTCACCAACAGCCTGCCGGTGCGGCGGACGCCGTTCGCCAAAGACGAGGCGCGCGAATTCTCCATGCTCTGGATGCCGTCCGATACGCTCGAACCGTTTGTCGGCGGGCAGCGCTACACCTGCCATGAGCCGGGCAAGCGCTTCCACTATGAAGCGACGGACGGCTCGTTCGAGGCCGATATCACCTTTGACGATTATGGGCTGGTGACCGATTATCCGGGCCTCTTCCGGCGCGTGGCTTGACGGTGCCCCTGCAGAACCGCGTCAATCCTTATGGCGAGATCGTCGCCGATCCGGCACGCGGCACGATGATGGGCAATCGCGGCGGAAAATTCCATCGCGACGACCAGACGCTCGGCAAAAGGCGATGGGCGACCCGCCACTGGATCTGCTGCGATCTCTATTGGAAAGGCAACCATCATGAGCCGATGGGCAAGGGCTATACATCGCTATTCTTCCTCGACGAGGTGACGGCGCTCGCGGCCGGGCATCGGCCGTGCTTCTATTGCCGGCGCAAGGAAGCGCAATTCTTTCTGTCATTGGCCTCACCGCCATTGATGGCGCACGAGGCCGATCGGATCGTCGACAAGGAACGGCGTGGGCCGAGACCCGAGGTCGAGGTCGAGGACCTGTCGGACGGCGCCATGATCGGCACTTCTCAGGGCGCCTTCGCCATTCGCGGCGACAGGCTGCTCCAATGGTCATTCGAGGGATATAGCGCGGCCATCCCGCGCAGGTCTGTCATGAGCGCTGAGCTTTTGACACCTCGCCTCTATGTCGGCATTCTCGCGCGCGGTTTTCAGCCACGCTGGCATAAGTCAGCTCAGTCATTGGGGAAGGGGATTTCATGAAGCTGTTGCGATATGGGGCGAAGGGCAAGGAGAAGCCGGGCCTTCTCGACAAGGACGGGCGCATCCGCGATCTATCGGGCGTCATTGCCGATGTCAGCGGCGATACGATCAGCCCAAAGAGCCTGGCGCGCCTCGCCAAGATCAAACCGGAATCGCTGCCTTTGGTGCGCGGCAATCCCCGCATCGGTCCTTGCGTCGCCAATCCGCAGAAATTCATCGCCATCGGCCTCAATTATTCGGATCACGCGGCGGAATCGAACCTGCCCGTGCCAGCCGAGCCCGTCCTCTTTACCAAGCATGTGAGCTGTATTTCCGGTCCCAATGACGATGTGACGATCCCGCCCAAGTCGAAGAAATCGGACTGGGAAGTGGAATTGGGCGTCATCATCGGCACGCGCGCCAAGAACATCAAGAAGAAGGATGCGATGGCGTATGTGGCGGGTTATTGCACCATCAATGATCTCTCCGAGCGAGAATTCCAGACCGAGCGCGCCGGCCAGTGGACCAAGGGCAAGTCCTATGACACTTTCGGCCCGATCGGCCCGTGGCTGGTAACGACCGATGAGGTCAGGGACCCGCAGAAACTCAAATTGTGGCTCGAGCTCAATGGCGAGCGGGTGCAGGACGGGACGACCGAGACCATGGTGTTCGGCGTCGCCCATATCGTCGCCTATCTCTCGGAATTCTTCACCCTGATGCCGGGCGACATCATCACCACTGGCACGCCGCCTGGTGTGGGCATGGGCATGAAGCCGCAGCGCTTCCTGAAACCCGGGGATGTGATGCGCATTTGCGTGGAGGGTCTCGGCGTCCAGCAGCAGACGGTGGTCAGGGATAAGTAACGGCTATAGCCGGGTCCGTTGACCAAACGGGGCTCGGACCGGCTCTGAAGCCCTCTATTTACGGCTGTTATTGCCCGGGGCCCACGCATCCGTTACAAGCCCGCTCGACTTTTCTTTTGAGGGAGCGGGCATGTCCGCCAAGGCCAAACAGCAGCGCCCGAAAGCGCGCCTCGCCAAGGGTTTCCGCGATGTGGGCCCGGACGAGGTGCGCGGCGTCAAGCGCATGATGCGGGTGATCGAGAAGGTCTTTGAGGCCTATGGCTTCGAGCCCCTCCAGCTGCCTTTCATCGAATATACCGACGCGCTTGGCAAATTCCTGCCCGATCAGGACCGGCCGAATGAAGGCGTGTTTTCCTTCCAGGACGAGGACGAGCAGTGGTTGTCGCTGCGCTATGATCTGACTGCACCCTTGGCGCGCTATATCGCCGAGAACCAGCAGTCGCTGCCGACACCCTATCGCGGCTACCGGCAGGGCTGGGCGTTCCGCAATGAGAAACCGGGGCCGGGACGCTTCCGCCAGTTCATGCAGTTCGATGCCGATACGGTTGGCTCCGCATCGCCTGCGGCGGATGCGGAAATCTGCATGATGATCGCCGACACGACGGAGAAGCTCGGCATAGGGCGCGGCGATTATGTGATGAAAGTAAACAACCGCAAGATCCTCGATGGCGTGCTGGAAGCCATTGGTGTCGCGGGTGAGGAGAATGAAGCACGGCGCATGACGGTGCTGCGCGACATCGACAAGCTCGACCGGTTGGGCGTTGCGGGCGTGCGCGATCTCCTGGGCAAGGGCCGCAAGGATGAATCGGGCGATTTCACCAAGGGCGCCGAACTGGACCAAGCCGCGATCGACCGCGTCGCGGGCTTCGTCAA
>VAZZ01000448.1 GCA_005884715.1 Alphaproteobacteria bacterium
ACCCCCGAACGATGAGCCTGGCGGGCAAGCGTACATGTTTTCCGCGCAGCCGCTCCCCGGCAATGAGTGCCTGCAGCATGCGCCAGCCGGTCTCGGCGATGGCCGTGCTCGGCTGGGCGACGACGCTGACGGCTGGACTGAGCAGAGTCAGTGCTTCGAAATCATCCATTACCAGGAGCGCTATGTCGTCCGGTACGCGCAGCCCGAGCGCCTGAATCGCAGGTATAACGCCCTTGGCGGCGATATTGCTTGCCGCATAGATCGCTTGTGGCCGATCCTTGCGGGCGAGGATTTCAAGCGACGTAGCGCGAATATCCTCCGGATCGAGGCTGAATTCGTAGGACGGACAGAGCTCGGCGGTGCCGGCCTCGCGGGCTGCGGCGAGAAAGCCTTTGCGGCGCTGGTTGAGGATCCAGAAGCGGTGCCCATGCCCGAAGAAGGCGACGCGCCTGTGGCCCGCATCGAAGAGATGCCGACCGCCGACATAGCCGGCCTGGAAATTGTCGACCGCAACGGAGGGAAACGGATTCTCCTTCTCGACGCGGTCGACAAGCACGACCGGTACGCCATAGGTTTCGAGATCCGGTATCATTGGCTGGAAGTCGAAAGACGGGACGATGATGAGCCCGTCGACACGGCGTGAAATCAGACTGTGGACCTGGCGCTGGGCGCGCTCCTGATCCTCACTGGTGGTGAGGAACATCACGCCCTTGCGCTCGGCGATGCCGAGATGCTCGATCGACGACACTATCTCCGAGAAGAAGGCATTTTCGATATTGGGGACCGCCACGGCGATCATGTCGGTTTGGTTGCTGCGCAAACTGGCGGCATTGGCGTTGCGCCGGTAGCCGAGCTTTTGTGCGGCGGCATTAACCCGCAGCACAAGCTCCTCTTTCACCGAAGGACGCGCGTTCAGCACATTGGACACTGTGCCGAGCGACACCCGCGCAAGCCGAGCAATGTCCTGAATGGTGGGTTCTTTCATTTGACCCAAAAATGAAACGTTTCATTTACGATGCTATTGCGGTTCTTCACCGATGTCAACGCAAGGCCATAGCGGTTCTTTTTTGTCCCAGGATGGGCGGCGCTAACAATCTGAAATCGCCTGAGAATTAAATTTGTTGAGTTATCGGGCCAGTAACGGGCTGGCCCGCGCATCGCGCAGAGCCATGACTCGCCGCCGATCCGAATCAAGAGCGACGGAGCGATCTTCTGACTAGAAGCGATCGGCGCGGACGATCCGGCAATCAGGCCCTGATGGCCATGACCGAAAGCGAAGAACACATTGCGATAGCGCTGCGACACATCGATGACGGGAATGCTGTCGGGCGTGCCCGGGCGATGGCCCATCCAGCGCTTGACCTCGCCCACTTGCAATTGCGGAAACATCTGCCGGCCCTGGTGCAGCAATATGTCGGCACGCGCGAAATTGGGCGGGGCCTCGAGGCCGGCAATCTCGACGGTACCGGCGAGGCGTAGTCCCTCCTCCATTGGCGAAGCGACGAATTTGCGCTCGGCCGATAATGTCTGGATGCGCAAGCCGACATCGGCACCCGTCACCATGACATGATAGCCGCGTTCGCTGTCGAGGGGCACGCGCGTGCCGAGCTTCTTCGCCAGTTCGCCGGACCACGCGCCGGCGGCGAGCACGACGCGCTCCACGGGGCGTTTGCCCGCATCGGTGACGATGGTTGTGGGACCGTCCGTACCCATCTCGAAACCCGTCACCCTGGCGCGGATGAAGCGTACGCCCTGGCGCGCCGCATATTCGGCGAGGCTTGCCACCAGGCGGCCGGGATTCTTCGTCTGCCCCTGATCGGGCAGGAACACGGCGCGCTGATAGATCGGTGCCAGTGCAGGCTCGAGCTGGCGCAATTCGTCCTTGTTCAGCACCTGAAAATTCACGCCGCGCTCGCGACGCAAACCAAGGCTGAAGGCGCTCTTCTCCGGACCTTGCGGATCCTCATAGACGAAGAGCTGGCCGCGCTTGGCGAGCAGGTCCTCGCAGCCCGCCGCCTTCACCAAGGGTTCGTAGCATTCAAAGGTAAGCCGGTGCAGCGAGCGCATCGCATCGGCGATCTCGGCGACGCGCTCCTTGCGCGCCGAGACCAGATAGCGCAGGAGCCAGGGCAGCGCCTGCGGCAGGTAGGACAGGCGTACGAAGAGCGGGCCTTCCGGATCGAGCAGCCATTTCGGTATGTTCTTCATCAATCCCGGCATGGCATTGGGAATGCACGATCCCGGACAGATGCCGCCGGCATTGCCATAGGAGCACTGGCCCTCCGAGCCTGGAAGGACCGGATCGATCACCTCGACATCAAAGCCTTCGCGCAGAAGATAATTCGCCGTGCAGACGCCGATGATGCCGGCGCCGATCACGGTTATCCGCTTGGTTGAAGAAATCATCGGCGCATCTAGGGAACGGAGGCATTGGGCGTGCCGGCGCGCAAAGCGGCGAGGCCTTTCGCGGCGATCGTCTGCAGCAGTCGGAAGTCGCTCAGATAAGAGACGAAGCTGTAGGCCGCCCCGATCATCTCCATGCCATATTGCACCGAGCCGACATGGATGCCGGCGGGGATCTTGTGCTTCTTCGCCATGGCGCCGACATGCTTGATCGCCTCGAACACCTTCGGGAAACGCGGATCGAAGCCGGCATTCTCGCCCATGCTAACCGCGAGATCGGACGGGCCGACATAGATGGAATCAAGTCCCGGTGTGGTGAGGATATCCTCGACATTCTTTACCGCTTCGGCGGATTCGATCATCGCCATGGTAATGATCGTCGTATTGGCATGCTTCACATAGTCGGCGCCGGCATAGAGCGAGGCGCGGAGCGGACCGACGCTGCGCAGGCCTTGCGGCGCATAGCGGCAGGCCGCGACAAAAGCCTGGGCCTCGGCACGGTTATTGACCATCGGACAAATAATGCCATAGGCGCCGGCATCGAGCGATTTGCCGATGATCGCCGGATCGAACCAGGGAATGCGGATCAACGGCGTCATGTCGGTGGTCGATATCGCCTGCAGCATCGGCAGCGCATCGGAATAATCGATAGCGCCGTGCTGCATGTCTATGCAGATGCTGTCCCAGCCTTGCCTGGCCATCAGCTCG
>VAZZ01000067.1:0-1665 GCA_005884715.1 Alphaproteobacteria bacterium
ACGCGCTTGAGAATATTGGCCCAGTTCATCTCCTCGCAGGGCACCATCAGCGATACGACCATGGCGCGATCGGGCCAGTCGCGTTTGACGCGCTTGATCTCGTCGAGATTGGTCTGCAATGGCCGGTCGGTGATGAGCTCGATATTGTTGAGGCCGAGCAGCCTTCTGTCGCCCGAATGGACGGCGCCATAACGCGGCCCGTTCACATTGACGATATGCGGATCCTCGCCGAGCGTCTTCCACACGACGCCACCCCAGCCCGCCTTGAACGCGCGAACCACGTTATACTCTTTATCCGTCGGCGGCGCCGAGGCGAGCCAGAACGGGTTCGGCGACCTGATGCCGGCGAAATTGCTGCGAAGGTCTGCCATGGAAATCTCCTTAGGCTGACAAATAAGTGTGGATCGATTTGGCCGCCAGCGGCACAGTCACCGCCCGCCCAGACATCGGGAAGGCTGGTGCGGCGGGAAGCGTCGATCTTGATGCGCCCGCCGTCAAGCGCGATCCTATCCTCGATCGGCTTCGGCACGAAGGTCTGGCCGATCGCCTTGAAGATCATGTCAGCCTTGAGCTTGAAGGTTTCGCCCGTGCCTGCGAGCCGTCCCTTCTTCTCTGCCGTATATTCGCATTCGAGGCCCACGGCCTTGCCATCCTTGGTGAGCACTTTCTTCGGCATCACCCAATGCTTGATCTTGACGCCCTTGGTCTGCGCCAGTTCCTGCTCGAAGTCGGACGCCTTCATCTGTTGGGCGCCGCGGCGATAAAGGATAGTGACGTCTTCCGCCCCAAGCAGCTTCGACTGAACGGCGATATCGATGGCGGTCATGCCGCCGCCGATCACCAGCACATGCCGGCCGACCTTGAGCTTGCCCAGATCCTTCGCCTGGCGCAGTTCCGCGATATAGTCGACCGCGTCCTCGACGCCATCCGTATCTTCATGCTTGGTGTTGAGCGCATTAACGCCCTGGAGCCCCATGCCGAGGAACACCGCATCATGATCCTTGCGCAGGCGCTCAAGTGTGATGGCCTTGCCCAGCGCCTTGCCATTCTCGATTCTGATGCCGCCGATACGCAGGATGAAATCGACCTCGGCCGCAGCGAAGCCATCGACCGTTTTATAGGCGGCGATGCCATATTCGTTGAGGCCGCCGGATTTCTTGCGCGCTTCGAAGATGGTCACGTCATGGCCATGCAAAGCGAGACGGTGAGCACAGGCGAGGCCCGCGGGCCCCGCCCCAACAACGGCCACTTTCTTCCCGGTCGCGGTCGCTCGTTGGAAAGGTTGCTTACCCGAGCGCATCAGCGCGTCAGTGGCATAGCGTTGCAGGAGTCCGATCTTGACCGGCTTGCCTTCCGCCTTCTCGCGGACACAGGCTTCCTCGCAAAGGGTTTCGGTGGGGCAGACACGGGCGCACATGCCACCCAGAATGTTCTGTTCGAAAATCGTCTCGGCGGCGCCATGCGGATTGTCGGCGCCGATCTGGCGGATGAACAATGGAATATCGATCGAGGTCGGGCAGGCCTGCTGGCAGGGCGCGTCATAGCAGAAATAGCAGCGGTCGCTCTCGACCAGCGCCTCGTGCGGGCTGAGCGGGGGATGCAGATCGGCGAAATTTTCCGCATAGGCGGCTTTGGGCAGGCGGTGGCCTGCAATATCGGGATGGC
>VAZZ01000067.1:1804-3259 GCA_005884715.1 Alphaproteobacteria bacterium
GGCGTCTCGGCGATGACCCTGCCGCGCCTGATGACAAAGAGCCGGGCTGGCTTCAGCCTGATCGCCTCGATCGGATTTCTCGCCTGCAGCACGACCATATCCGCATAGCATCCCTTTTCGAGACCATAGGAATCGAGATGCATGGCCTTGGCCGGATTGATCGTCACTGCATCGAAGCACCAGCGCATCGCCTCGCGGCTGGTCATCGGCGCTACATGCACGCCCATATTGGCCACTTCCAGCATGCAGCCCTGCCCCAGCGGATACCAGGGATCGAGCACGCAATCCTGGCCGAAAGAGACATTGATGCCGGCATTGCGCAATTCGGGAACCCGCGTCATACCCCGCCTTTTGGGATAGGTGTCATGCCGGCCCTGAATCGTGATGTTGATCAGCGGATTGGGCGTCGCATGGAGCTCAGCCTCCGCCATCAGCGCCATGAGCTTCGATACATAATAATTGTCCATCGAATGCATCGAGGTCAAATGCGAGCCGACCACGCGGCCGTGGAGCTTGAGCCTCTGCGTCTCATAGGCCAGTGTCTCGACATGCCGCGACATCGGATCATCCGTCTCATCGTAATGCATATCGACCATGAGGCCGCGCTTAGCGGCGATCTCACAGAGCGCCTTCACGCTCGCCGCACCATCTTGCATGGTGCGCTCGAAATGCGGGATGCCACCCACCACGTCGACGCCGAGCACCAGAGCCCGCTTCAGATTCTTCATCGCATTGGGCGAGCGGAAATAGCCGTCCTGCGGAAAGGCGACGATCTGCAAATCGATATAGGGTGCTATCTTGCGGCGCACTTCGAGCAGGGCTTCGACGCAGAGCAGCCGGTCGTCGCACACATCGACATGGGTACGGATGGCGAGCAATCCTTGCGCCACCGCGAGGTCGCAATAGCGTAGCGCGCGCTCCATCACCGCCTGATGGGTGAGGAGCGGCTTCAGTTCGCCCCACAGCTTTATGCCTTCAAGGAGAGTGCCTGTTTCGTTCAAGCGCGGCTGGCCCAGCGACAGCGTCGCATCCATGTGGAAATGCGCATCGACGAAAGGCGGTGAGACGAGATAGCCCTTGGCGTCGATCTCGCGCACACCTTCGATCTTGGGAATGGTGCCGATCTCGGCAATCCGTCCCTTGCGGGCGAGGATGCTCACCCGCGTCCGCTCATCCGGCAAAGTCGCGTTTCTTATGATCAGATCGCTCATGGTCCCATCCCGCCCCGGAGCGCCATGTGAGCAGGTTTTTTCCATGTCCCGCAAGGGGGAGGAAAAATTTCTAAACCTTCCGCGCTTCGAGCGAAAAGGCGAGCGGCAATTGCACATGATCAG
Organism: Alphaproteobacteria bacterium; assembly: GCA_005884715.1. Taxonomy (GTDB): domain Bacteria; phylum Pseudomonadota; class Alphaproteobacteria; order Rhizobiales; family Aestuariivirgaceae; genus Taklimakanibacter. The sequence goes on from VAZZ01000067.1 coordinate 3,139, forward strand.
CCGGCAGGCGGTAAAGCCCGTCATCTGAGACCGTCATGTTGGGAAAGAGCGGCCAGGTGAGGGCCGCATGCTCATGCAGCCAGTTGAGTGCCATGCCGGCCCCGATGAGGCCGTTGATGAT
>VAZZ01000449.1 GCA_005884715.1 Alphaproteobacteria bacterium
AAGGCTCGCCGGCAAATTGTCCGGCGGCATGAAGCAGAAGCTCGGCCTAGCCTGCGCATTGCTCAAGAAGCCGCGCCTGCTTCTCCTCGATGAGCCAGGAGTCGGCGTTGATCCAATCTCCAGGCGGGATTTGTGGAAAATGGTCAAGGACCTCACCCAGGAAGGTATCGGCGTTGTCTGGTCGACCGCCTATCTCGATGAGGCCGAAGCCTGCGCGAAGGTCCTGCTGCTCAACCAGGGCAAGCTGCTCTTCACCGGCGCACCAGCGGACCTGACGAGCCGGGTCGAAGGTCGTGTCTTCAAGGTCAGCGGCATCGAAGGCCGAAGGCGCCCGCTCCTCGCTTCAATGCTCGACCGGCCGGGCATTATTGACGGCGTGATCCAGGGCGAGGCCATCCGCCTCGTCACAAGGGATAAGACCGGACACAGCGCCCTGAAGGGCGATCTCGCCAGGTCCGCCAAAATCGCGGCGGCGCCACCACGCTTCGAGGATGCATTTGTCGATATGCTGGGCGGCGGGCCGGGCGGACAATCGAAGCTCGCCGAGGCAACCAGACTCCATGCCGACGCCAACCCGCATGTGATCGAAGCGCACGGGTTGACTAAACGCTTCGGCGACTTCACCGCGGCACAGGACATCACCTTCGACATCAAACGCGGCGAGATCTTCGGCCTGCTCGGTCCCAATGGCGCAGGCAAATCCACCACCTTCAAGATGCTATGCGGCCTCCTCAAGCCGACGGAAGGCGAGGGCCGCGTCGCCGGTTTCGATCTCAGGCGCGATTCCGCTGAAGCGCGCAACCGGCTCGGCTACATGGCGCAGAAATTCTCGCTCTATGGCGATCTGAGCGTCGCCCAGAATCTCGACTTCTTCGCTGGCGTCTATGGCCTCAAGGGGCAACAGAAGCGGGACAAGATAAAGCTCGTCACCGAGATCTTCGATTTTACCCAGCATTCGAGCCAATCGGCCAAGGACCTGCCGCTTGGCCTCAAGCAGCGCCTGGCGCTCGCCTGTGCCGTGATGCATGAGCCGGAAGCGCTCTTCCTCGATGAACCGACCTCGGGCGTCGATCCGATTACGCGGCGCGAATTCTGGACGCATATCAATGGGCTGGTCGAAAAGGGCGTCACCGTTCTCGTCACCACCCATTTCATGGACGAGGCCGAATATTGCGACCGCATCTCGCTCATCTATCGCGGCAAGTCGATTGCGCTGGGCTCGCCCGATGAGCTGAAGGCACGCGTCGCCTCGCGCGACAATCCTGATCCGTCGATGGAAGATGCCTTCATCGCTCTGGTGCGGGGTTCCGAAGCGGAGGCCGCGCCATGAGCGATGGCAGATCCGGCCGGGCAAGGCGCGTTGCCGCTCTGGTGCGCAAGGAAACCTATCAGGTCATCCGCGATCCGAGCAGCATCCTGATCGCCTTCGTCCTGCCGCTGATCCTCTTGTTCCTGTTCGGCTATGGCGTCTCGCTCGATGCCAACCGCACCCGCATCGGCGTCGTCGTCGAGACGATGACGCCGCTCACCCAGGATCTCGCCGCCAGCTTCATGGCGTCGCGCTATTTTGAGGTCAGGCAAGGCCATGATCGGCGTGAATTCGAAGAAGCACTTGTCGTCGGCGAAGTGCGCGGCATCGTCGTCATTCCTTCGACCTTCGCCAGCGATTTCACCGCACACAATCATCCACAAGTGCAAGTCATCGTCGATGGCACCGATCCCAATACCGCCAATTTCGTGCAGAACTATGCGCAAGGCGTCGTCCAGACCTGGATGCGCCAGCGCGCCAGTGAGACTCCGCGAGAGACGGCCGGCATTACCGTCGAACAGCGCTTCTGGTTCAACCCGGAACTAACCAGCCGGCATTTCCTGGTGCCGGGCTCGATCGCCATCGTCATGACGCTGATCGGCACCTTGCTGACCGCCCTCGTCGTCGCGCGCGAATGGGAGCGCGGCACGATGGAGGCGATGATGGCAACACCGGTCACTGCCGCTGAACTCCTGGCGGGGAAGATCATTCCCTATTTCATACTGGCCATAGCATCGATGACCTTGTGCGTGCTTGTCGCCGTCTTCATCTTCGGCGTTCCTTTCCGCGGCTCAATTCTCGCCCTTTACGCCATTTCCGCCGCCTTCCTTCTGCCCGCCCTCGGTCAGGGCCTCCTCATCTCGGCGGCGACGAGGAACCAGTTCCTCGCCTCACAACTCGCCCTTCTCTCCGCCTTCCTGCCGGCCTTCCTTTTATCGGGCTTCCTGTTCGAGATCGGCTCGATGCCGACCATCATCCAGTGGATCAGCGCCATTGTTCCGGCGCGCTATCTGATCCCCAGCCTGCAGACGGTGTTCCTCGCCGGCGACATCTGGCCGCTCCTCCTGAAGAACATCGCCATACTTCTCCTCGCCGGCGCGGTCTTCCTCGGCCTCGCGGCGCGCAGTACCCGAAAGAGGCTCGCCTGACATGTGGGAACGCATCCGGGCCCTGATCATCAAGGAACTTCTGGCGATATTGCGCGACCCCAGAGGACGAATGGTGATCATCGTGCCGCCGATCCTGCAGCTCTTTGTCTTTTCCTTCGCGGCAACGCTCGAAGTGAAGAATGCCGACATCGCCATCCTCAACCGCGACAGCGGCAAATGGGGATATGAGCTCGTCCAGCGCATTGACGGCGCGCCGACCTTCCGCCGGCTCGCCCGCACCAATGATGAAAAGACGCTGCATGATCTCATCGACCGCCAGGAGGTCATTGCGGCGGTCCAGATCGGGCCGACCTTCTCGCGCGATATCGACGCGCAGCGGAGCGGCGATGTGCAGATCATCCTCGATGGACGGCGTTCCAATGCCGCGCAGATCGTCTCGGGTTATCTGACCCAGATCATCACAACCTTGTCGGCCGATTTGAGCCCGCGCCGGCAAATGGCGAGCAACGTCACCGTGGTGCCGCGCTACTGGTTCAATCCCAATCTCATTTTCATCTGGTTCACCGTGCCAAGCCTCGTCGCCATCATCGCCCTTCTGATCGGCCTCGTCGTCACGGCCTTGTCGGTGGCGCGCGAAAGAGAGCTCGGCACCTTCGACCAGCTCATGGTCTCGCCGCTCAGGACGCATGAAATCCTGATCGGCAAGCTCACGCCGCCGATGATGATCGGGCTGTTCCACATCACCCTCTATGTACTGGCGGCGATCTTCATCTTCGGCATCCCGCTGCGCGGCTCACTTTTGCTGCTCTATGGCAGCGCCGTCTTCTATCTGGCCTCGGTAGTCGGCATCGGCCTCTTCATCTCGTCGCTCTCGATGACCCAACAGCAGGCCATTCTCGGCGCCTTCGTCTTCATGGTGCCGGCGGTGATGCTGTCGGGTTTCGCCACGCCGATCGAGAACATGCCGGAGTGGCTGCAGCCCATCACAATCATCAATCCGCTGCGCTACTTCCTGGTGGTGGTGAAGGGCGTCTTCCTCAAGGACATTCCGTTGAGTGAGGTCGTCCACAATACGGTGCCGCTGGCGCTCATCGCGCTCTGCACGCTCAGCGCCGCTGCCTGGCTATTCCGCAGCCGGATCGAGTGAATGGAGTGTGATGAGTTTACGCTGAGCCTAATACCCTCAGCCTGAGGTGCGAGCGAAGCGAGCCTCGAAGGCTGTACCGCAGCATACTCGCTTTATCCTGATGGATGCTTCGAGGGCCGCTTCGCGGCCACCTCAGCATGAGGGTACTGGAAGAGAATCCTTCTACTCCGATGCTATCTCACGACCGCGGCCGTCTGGCCGAACAGGATCTTCTTTTCATCTTCGGTCATCGGCTTGCCGGCCTGCGGGTTGACCTCCTGGACACGCGCGTAAGCCGCAACCGTTGCCGGGCGGGCGCGGATGACTTCGAACCAGCGCTTCATATGCGGGAAGTCGTTGAGATTCTGGCCCTGCCGCTCATGCGAAACGGTCCAGGGATAGGACGCCATATCGGCGATCGAATAATCTTTTCCGGCGACAAAGGGCCGATCGGCGAGACGCTTGTTGAGAACGCCATAGAGACGATTTGTCTCCTGCACATAGCGGTCGATCGCATAGGGGATCTTGTCCTTCGCATAATGGGCAAAATGATGATTCTGTCCGGCCATTGGCCCGAGCCCGCCCATTTGCCAGAACAGCCATTGCAGCACCTCGGCGCGTCCGGCGAGATCAGCAGGGATAAATTTGCCGGTCTTCTCGGCGAGATAGAGGAGGATCGCGCCCGATTCGAACAGCGATATCGGCTTTCCACCCTTTGCCGGCTTCGTATCGACGATGGCGGGGATGCGGTTATTCGGAGACACAGCGAGGAATTCCGGCTTGAACTGGTCACCTTTGCCGATATTAACCGGGATGATGCGATAAGGAAGTCCCGCCTCTTCCAGGAACATCGTGATCTTGTGACCGTTGGGTGTCGTCCAATAATAGAGATCGATCATGAGCAGGCTCGCGTGATTGGGGATTGGCAATCGGGATAATGATCCTGCCATGCCGGCAGCGAAAGCAAAACCCCTGCGACCTGCAGCCATGCGGCTCAAGCATTGCAGATCGGACGTTTGATCCCCATTTCCCTCTGCTCTCCATCCCCCCACAGGTCTCCCCATGATCGCTTATTCCGTCCTCGATCTCTCGCCCATCGCCGAGGGTGCCAGCGCCACCGATGCCTTGCGCCAGTCGCTGGATCTGGCACAGCATGCGGAGCTTTGGGGCTATAAGCGCTACTGGCTCGCCGAACATCACAATATGCGCGGCATCGCGAGTGCCGCGACCGCGGTGGTGATCGGCCATGTGGCGGGCGGCACCAAGACCATCCGGGTTGGCTCTGGGGGCATCATGCTGCCCAATCATTCGCCCTTGGTAATCGCCGAGCAGTTCGGCACGCTTGAATCGCTCTATCCCGGGCGCATCGATCTGGGACTCGGTCGGGCACCCGGCACCGACATGCTGACCGCGCGAGCGCTGCGCCGCGACCTCGCGACTGCCGCCGACCAGTTCCCGCAAGATGTCATCGAGTTGCAGATCTATTTCGATGATCCATCCTGGGCTCAAGCCTGTTCGGTGCGCAGCTCGCGGCGCATCTCGGACTCCCCTTTGCCTTCGCTTCGCATTTTGCGCCCGATGCACTCCTCCAGGCGATCGCCATCTATCGCGAACGCTTCCAGCCGTCGCGCCAGCTCGATCAGCCCTATGTCGTTGCCGCCGCCAATGTCATTGCCGCCGACAGCGATCAGGAGGCGCGCCGTATCTTCACTTCTCTGCAGCAGTCCTTCGTCCGGCTGCGGCGGGGGACACCAGGGCAATTGCCGCCGCCCATCGATGATATCGACACTTATGCAACGCCTCAGGAAAGAGCGGGAGCGGATCATTCGCTCGTCTATTCCTTCGTCGGTGCGCGCGACAGGGTGAAGGCAGGGATCGAGAATTTTCTAGTGCTCACACAGGCTGATGAATTGATGGTCACTGGCCATATCTACGATCATCGAGCGCGCTTATGGTCCTTCGAGATTGCCGCCGGCATATTGAAAGATTTTGTTAAAAGCTGATTAATTTCAAAGATTTGAATCGTGAACTTAAGAAATTGATTCACCGGCCGGCATGCGGCTGCGGTTCGAAGCAATCGAACACTACTATCGACGTTAGACCGGCGTTGTGCTCGATATGCCGGACATGAAAGCACCTGCCTTCCCGCAATGAGATAAGAGCAAGATCATGAAGCCCGCGACCCTCACCCGCGACGCGCCATATAAAAGAGAGGAAACCGCCATTCTCTTCGTCGACCTGCAGACCATCTTCTGTACGCCGGGGCTCGATCCGCAGCATCCCGAACTCAATGAAGAACACTATTACTTCAAGCGGCTTAAGAGCACGACGATCCCCAATGCGCAAAAGCTCCTCCATGCGGCGCGCACATCCGGCGTCCAGGTCCTCCATACGATTATCGAAGCGCTGACCAAGGACGGCCGAGACATTTCGCTCGATCATCGCCTGTCCAATATCTTTGTGCCGAAGGGCATGCCGGAGGGCCAGCCGATCAAGGAGCTGACGCCGATCGATAATGAGATCGTCCTGCCCAAATCATCATCGGGCGTCTTCAACTCGACCAATATCGACTATGTGCTGAAGAATCTGGGCGTGCGCTATCTGATCATCTCGGGCGTAGTGACCGATCAATGCGTCGACATGGCAGTGCGCGACGCCTCTGACCGCGGCTATCTGGTGACGCTCGCCGAGGATGCGTGCGCCACATATACGCAGGCCCGCCATGACAATGCGCTCAAGGCCTTTGGCGGCTATTGCTGGGTGAGTGATACCGCGACAGTGCTGAAGCGGCTGAAGGAGCTTGTCTAGCTGAAGGCGATGCGCTGTTGCGGCGCTATTCGGAGATCTAATGATGCTCAAGAAGGACAGCGATGCGCCGGATATGGATCCACCGGCAGTCGAGACGGTCAATGCGGAGGGAAAATCGCCCTATATGCTTTTATGCGAGCATGCTTCGAACTATATCCCGTCGCGCTACAAAGGGCTCGGGCTCGACGCCTCTGAACTCGAGCGTCATATCGCCTGGGATATCGGCGTCGCCCCGATCGCGCGTGAGCTCTCACGCGCTCTCGATGCGCCACTT
>VAZZ01000450.1 GCA_005884715.1 Alphaproteobacteria bacterium
TGATGGAAGAACATGTCGAGGACACACTGGCGCTCAGCGACGTGGCGCAAGCGGCGCAAGTCTCGGGGCGCCAGCTCGAGCGGCTGTTCCACAAGCATCTGCAGGCAACTCCGGTCGGCTTCTATCGGCAATTGCGGCTCGACCGCGCCCATCGCCTGCTGGTTTATTCACGCCTCAGCGTGCGCAATGTGGCGCTCGCCACCGGGTTTTCGACGCTCGCCGAATTCTCCCGTGCCTTCAAACAGAGATACGGCAAGTCGCCCAGTCATGCCCGGCGCTAGGAGCCTCAAAGCTCCCCTACGGGATCGCCGGGCTGGAGCAACACCGTTTCCATCAATTGTGAACGTGAGATGAATGATACATACCGGTTCGGTTAAGAAAAACTGTGCCAGAGTAGAACATTCGCCAGGGCTGGGGTGCTCTTGGTGGAGTGTTTGTGATGTACAAGAGTCTCGTTTCTGGTGGTCTCGCTCTGCTTGCAGCTTTTGCTCTGCAGCCCGCGATTGCCCAAGCCCATACTCAAATAGGCACTACAATAGGCACTACGGTCGGCGAGGACTGGTCGCCGGCGCAGTATTATCCGGGCTATCCCGACTATGATGATGAAGATAATTATGGTGACGAGGATTACATCTCTTGCTCGGAAGGCAGGAGAATAGTTCGCCAGCACGGCTTCTGGCACGTCAGTCCGGTAAGGTGCAGCGGCGAGGTCTACAAATATCGCGCCGTCAGACGCCATCGGTTATGGTACGTGCGGGTCAGCGCCCAGTCTGGGCGCATCATCAGCGCGCGCGTGATCGGCGGCTACGGCGGCTACGGCGGTTACGGCGGCTACGGCGGCTACGGCGGTTACTAGATACGGACTTCCGGCGGAGCGGCGATGGATACCGCTCCGCTTCCGTCTTCCGGGTAGCCAGGTTCGTCAATTTTGCCACCTGACGGCCGCCCTTTCCGCAGCTTACTCATCGGAACATCCGAAGGCCGCTTTGCACTTTCCGGCCCGATGGATATGAACACGCGATGAAACGTCTGTGGCAAAGAGTCATGATCGCTTTGGCCCGCTCGGCGCGGGTCAAGGGTTTCATGCAGGCCAATCCCCGAATGACGAACCTGGCGCGCCGCTTCGTGGCTGGGCCCGATGCTGCCGCAGCGATCGCTGCGGCGCATCATCTGCTGGACAGAAAGGGCATCCGCACATCGTTCTTCTATCTCGGTGAATATGTCGACCGGTGGGAACTGGTGCGCGAGAATGTCGAGCAGAAGCTTGCCATCGCCGGCCTGCTCGAGCATGACGTGCTCGATGTCCATATCTCAGTCGATCCGACCCAGATCGGATTGCAGACCGATCCCGCCCAGGTCGCTCCCCATGCTTTCGCCATCGGCCGGACGATCCTTAGAGCAGCAGCCGGAAGGCCTGGCATTCATTGCATCATGCTCGACATGGAGGACAGTTCCGTCGTCGATTTCACCTTGGCGCTGCATGACGATTTGCGCCGGCTCGAACTGCCGGCCGCCATCACGCTGCAGGCCTATCTCCGGCGCAGCGAGGGTGACCTCAGGCGTTTGATCGCCAATGGTGCCAGAGTGCGTCTTGTCAAAGGCGCCTTTGTCGGCAAGAGCGGTGTGGCCTTCACGGCCGAGGGCGAGATCAAAGCCAATTATCGCAGGCTGGTCGAGCTGATGCTGGCGCCTGAGGCGCGGACAAATGGCTTCTATCCGATCATCGCCACCCATGATGACAGGATCCAGGCTGAAGCTATGGCACTTGCCCGCCAGAATGGCTGGCCGCAAGGGTCCTACGAGTTCGAAATGCTGCTCGGGGTCAGAAGCGATGTCGCTGAAAAGTTGACGCAACAGGGCGAACGGGTCAGGCTCTATGTGCCCTTCGGGCGTGATTGGTGGCCCTATGCGGTGAGAAGGATCGGGGAAAATCCGGCCAATGGTCTGTTGCTGGTGAGGTCGATTGTCAGCGCGATGAAAGAGCCGCCTGCCACTCCTTGATCGCATCAAGCGGCCAGATCAGCATGATGATATTGAGGGTGAGATTGTCGCGGATCATGTAGCCGGTCAATAATTCGAAGGCGACCGCCAGCGTCACCGTAAGCCAGACTGGAAACCGCGCGGCGGCAAAGAAGCCCACCACCATGAAGAGAACGTCGCTCACCGAGTTGAGCACGCTGTCGCCATAGTAGTCGAGCGAGATGGTCGCCTCGCGATAGCGGTTGATGATGAAATCGGTGTTCTCGAAAATCTCCCAAGCGCCTTCGACCATGATAGCGAGGCACAATCTGAGACCCAGCGGCCGGCGCCGCCCGATAAGCCAAAGAAGATAATAGAAGATGAAACCGTGAATGAGATGCGAAGGCGTGTACCAGTCGGAAATATGCTGGGAATTTTCCGAGCTCATCGCCACGCCGTGCCACAATTTGACATAGCCGCATTTGCAAATGGGCGCGCGTCCCATGATGAGCAGAATGATGGCACAGGCGATGACCAGCGCCGCAGCCGTCAGCCAATAGGCCGTCTGGCGACGTCGCTGTGATAGAGCGGTCATATCGGTCATCGCGGGTCCATAGTGCCTGATTCGAGCGCGGACCGAACAGTAATCAGGCGTCGGCCACCGGCGCCTCGACCAGCGAGCAGCCGCTGA